>NZ_JCBANH010000035.1:0-58036 GCF_059760925.1 Achromobacter sp. 1011791174 | reverse complement strand
CCCCCGGCCGGCGCGGGCGGGGCGGATCAGTTCAGGCGTTCTTTCAGTTGGTCCAGCGGCAGCGCGCCGCTGATGCGGGAACCGTCGGCGAAAAACAGCGTCGGCGTGCCACGCACCATCAGGCGCTGGCCCAGCGCCAGCAGCTTGGCCTCGGGCACGTCGCATTCGGCGGCGGCCGGCTTCTGGCCGCGCAGCATCCAGTCGTCCCAGGTCTTGCCCTGGTCCTTGGCGCACCAGACGTCGCGCACCTTGATCTTGGAATCGGGCGACAGGATCGGGTACAGGAACGTGTAGATGGTCACGTTGTCCACCGATTCCATGGTCTTGCGCAGCTGCTTGCAATAGCCGCAGTTCGGATCCTCGAAGATCGCGACCTTGCGCGAGCCGTCGCCCTTGACCTGTTTGATCGCCAGGTCCAGCGGCAGCTGGTCGAAGGTCACAGCACTGAGCTTTTCCTGGGATTCGCGGGTCACGTCGCGGCGCGTCATGGCGTCGATCAACGGACCTTCCATGACCCAGGTCACTTTTTCATCGGTGTAGATCAGATCCATGCCCAGCTGCACTTCGTACAGGCCATAGGGCGTGCGCCGCACGGCGGTCACGTCCATGCCGGAAAAGCGCTGGCGGAAGCGATCCTTCACCGCGTCGGCCACAGGGTCCGCGGGCGCCACCTGGGTCGTGGACACCACCTTGTCGCCCTTGCCGGCCTGGCCGGTGGTGACGGTGGACACGGACTTGTCTTCCTTGGCCAGGACCGGGGCCGACAGGCCCAGGCCGCCCACGGCCAGGAAACAAGCCGCCAACGCGGCCGAAACTCGGAAATTCATGGGGACTCCTGTGCAGATATGTCGATTTCTTGGCGGAAAGGGTAACCGATCCGCGTAGGGGCGCAGCGCCCGCAGAGCCATCAGACCGGGACGGGAAGGCGAGGTTCCACTCGCCTGCCAACCCGACCCCATTTTTCATCAGGTCGGACCCGTCCCAACCGTACTGCGACCGATGACCTCTGGCGCGCCCCTCTCAGGCAGGCTAGTTCTTCGATGCGCCCGCGATCAGATGCCGCTTGATCATCGGCGCGTGCTCGACCCAGCGCATGCCGGCGTTGCGCAGCCAGGCCAGCGGCGTGGCGCGCGCGGCGAACAGCTTGTGCAGGCCGTCGGTGGCCAGGCGCATGGCCAGCACCGGCTCGGCGCGGGCGCGCTGGTAACGGTGCAGCACCCGCAGGTCGCCCGCCTGGCGGTAGGGTTCGCGGCCGGCCACGGCCTCGACCAGCGCCTCGACGTCGCCCAGGCCCAGGTTCAGCCCCTGGCCCGCCAAAGGATGCAGGCGGTGCGCGGCGTCGCCCGCCAGCGCGATGCCCGGCGCCACCATCTGCGCGCGTTCCAGCGTCAGCGGAAAGCCATGCAGCTTGCTGCGCACCGTCAACTTGCCCAGCCGGCCCTCGGCCGCGTGCGCCAGCAGTCCTTCCAGCGCGGCGGCCTGCTCGCCCTGCGGCAAGGCCAGCAGCCGCGCCGCGGCCTCTTCGCGCATGGACCAGACCATCGACACCTGCGCGCCGTCGGACGTGTCCGGCAGCGGCAGCAGCGCCAGCACGCCGTCGTCGCGGAACCACTGAACGGCGGTGCCCTGGTGCGGCCGTTCGGCGTCCAGGTGCACCACCAGTCCAGTGTCCTTGTACGGCACCGCCTCGTGTTTGAGGCCAGCGGCCTCGCGCAGGGGCGAGGCCGCGCCGTCGGCGCCCACGAACAGCTCGGCGCGGATGCGGGCCCCGTTCTCCGTCTGGATCTCGCCGTTGGCGTAGCCCGCGCAGCGGTCCTCGATCCAGGGAATGCCGAACAGGCGCACGGCCTGGATCAGCACACGCTCGATCTCGCCCGATTCGACGATCCAGGCCAGCTGCGGCAGCGCCGCCTGCCAGGCGTTGAGATGGACCTCGCCGTCGGCGTCGCCGTGGATCTCCATGGCCTGTACCGGCGTCAGCCGGGCGGCGGGCATGGCGTCCCAGACGCCCAGGCCGGCCAGGAACCGCTGACTGGCCGGGGAGATCGCGTACACGCGCGGGTGGTAGTGGTCGGCTTCGGCCGCCGGCACCGAGGCGCGCGGGGCCAGCACGGCCACGCGCTGCCCGCGCCGGGCCAACGCCAGGGCGGTCGACAGGCCGACGATGCCGGCCCCGCAGACTACGATCTGATGAGTCATCGCGCGCTGGGCTCCCCTGCCTGTTTGGGCCACAGCAGCCACATCTGGCCGCGCTGCTTCATGCGGCCCGCCTGCTGCCCGGCTTCCTCGCCGTAGCCCCAATAGAAGTCGGCCCGCGCCGCGCCGCGGATGGCGGTGCCGGTGTCCTGGGCGAACACCAGCCGCTGCAACGGCCGGTCGGACGCGGGATACGTGGTGGCCAGGAACACCGGCGTGCCCAGAGGCACGAAACCGGCGTCCACCGCCACCGAACGCTGCGGCGCCAGGGCGATGCCGTAGGCGCCCTTGGGCCCCTGTTCCGGATCAACCACGGCTTCCTCGCGGAAGAACACCACAGCCGGGTTGGCATTGAGCATTTCCGGCACGCGCTTCGGGTTGCGCTGCGCCCAGGCGCGGATGTTCTGCATGGAGGCCTGATCGGCCGACAGCTCGCCCCGGTCGATCAGCCAGCGGCCGATGGACGCATAGGGCTGGCCGTTGTGATCGGCGTAGGCCACGCGGATGGTCTTGCCCGAATCGGGGCCGTCGGTCAGCAGCACGCGGCCCGAACCCTGCACCTGCAGGAAGAAGTTGTCCACCGGATCGTCCACCCACACCAGCACGGGCGGACGGCGGCCCGAGGCCTCGATGGCGGCGCGGGTGTCGTAGGGCACGACGCGCTTGCCGTCGAGCTTGCCGCGCACGCGCTTGCCGGCCAGTTCCGGATACACCGACCCCAGGTCGATGGTCAGCAGGTCCGCCGGCACGGTGTACAGCGGCCATTGATAGGCGCCGCCCTGCCGCCGCGAACCGCGCACCAGCGGCTCGTAATAGCCGGTGACGGTGTTCGTGGCCGGCTTGCCGTCGGCGGCGTTCAGCCGCCAGGGTTGCAGATAGGTTTGCAGGAAGCGGCGCACGCCCTCGCCGTCGCCCGCCGCCGGCGCGCGCGCCGGATCGGCCGCGGCCGCGCAGACCGGCTGCCAGGCGCGCGGCGTGGCGCGGGCCGGCGCGGCCAGGTTGCCGCTGGTGGGCCGCATCAGCCCGCGGCAATTGCGGATGAACAACGGCCAGAACTGCGACAGGTCGTCGTTGCTCCAGCCGGGCATCTCGGCCCAGGAAGCGGGCTTGAGCTTGCCGGCCAGCGCGCGCGGCGGCGTGTCCGCCAGCGCCGACAGCGACGGCACGCGCAGCGGGCCTTCGGCCGCGGGGGCCGATATGCCTGGGCCAGCGCCCGATTCAGGGGGGATTTCGGAGGTGGTGGTGCACGCGGCAAGCAGCGCCGACAGCACGGACAGACAGAGAATGCGCTTCATGGGCCAGAAAAAACAGTCGCCTCGCGGCGTCAGTGCAAGGTACGCGGCATCGCCAGGACGAATTCGGAAATCGGCACCTCGAACGGGATGCCGTTCTCGCCGACGCAATGATAGGTGCCGCGCATCGTGCCCACCGGGGTGGGCAGCGGGCAGCCGCTGGTGTATTCGAAGGTCTCGCCGGGCGCCAGCAGGGGCTGCTGCCCGACCACGCCCAGCCCGCGCACTTCCTGCACGCGCTGGTTGCCGTCGGTGATGATCCAGTGGCGGCTGATCACCTGGGCCGGGTGTTCGCCGGTGTTGGTGATGCGGACGGTATAGGCGAACACGAACTGGTGCTCGCCCGGATCGGACTGTTCGGGAACGAAGCGCGGAGAGACAGAGACGCTGAGGTCGTAAGGTTTCACAGTCCTTCCCTGTGTGGGGATGATGCACCCGGGGCGGCTCCTGGCGCCACGCCAGGGCGTTCCAGGACGCGCTGGCGGCGCGCTTGTCGGACAACCGCGGACGGACGCCGCCGCAAGGGCTTTTCCCGACTTCGCGCCCCAAACTGCAATAATGGCACATTATGCCCTCCCGCACCCCGAACGCCATGTCGAACGCCACCCGCATCACTCCCAGCATCCTGTCCGCCGACTTCGCCCGCCTGGGCGAGGAAGTGCGCGACGTCGTCGCCGCCGGCGCCGACTGGATCCACTTCGACGTGATGGACAACCACTACGTGCCCAACCTGACCATCGGCCCGATGGTCTGTGCGGCGATCCGCCCGCACGTGACGGTGCCCATCGACGTGCACCTCATGGTCGAGCCGGTGGACGAGCTGGTGCCCATGTTCGCCAAGGCCGGCGCCGACTACATCAGCTTCCACCCGGAGGCCAGCCGCCACGTGCACCGCACGCTGTCGCTGATCCGCGAGCAAGGCTGCAAGGCCGGACTGGTGTTCAACCCGGCCACGCCGCTGTCGCTGATGGACCACGTGATGGACAAGATCGACCTGGTGCTGCTCATGTCGGTGAACCCCGGCTTCGGCGGCCAGAGCTTCATCCCCAGCACCCTGGCCAAGCTGCGCGAGGCGCGCGCCCGGATCGACGCCTGGACCCAGGCCGGCGGCCAGCCGATAGCGCTGCAGGTCGACGGCGGGGTCAAGATCGACAACATCGCCGAGATCCGCCGCGCCGGCGCCGACACCTTCGTGGCCGGCTCGGCCATCTTCGGCAAGCCCGACTACCCCGGCATCATCAAGTCCATGCGCGAGCAGATCGCGCTGGGCGAGAGCCTGTCCGCCTGAGCCTCGGGAACAACGCCATGACCGCATTCCGCGCCGCGCTGCTGGACCTGGACGGCACCCTGCTGGACTCCATCCCCGATCTGGCCTGGGCCGCCAACGCCATGCGCGTGGAGCTGGGCATGGCGCCGCTGCGCGAGGACGTGGTGGCCACCTTCGTCGGCAAGGGCGTGGACAACCTGGTGCGCCGCAGCCTGGCCGGCAGCCTGGAGGCGGCCGAGCCGGACGCCGACGCCTTCGCCCATGCCCGCGAGATCTTCCACCGCCACTACCACGAGGTGAACGGCGAGAAGGCCACCGTCTACCCCGCCGTGATCGAGGGCCTGAAGCACCTGCGCGAGCAAGGACTGAAGCTGGCGGTGGTGACCAACAAACCCACCGAATTCACCCTTCCGCTCTTGCAGCGCGCCGGCCTGGCGGGCTTTTTCGACGCCGTGGTCTGCGGCGACACCTGCGCCCGGCGCAAGCCCGATCCGGATCAGGTGCTGCATGCCTGCGAGCTGCTGGGCGTGGCCCCGCGCGAGGCCGTGACCATCGGCGACTCCATCAACGACGCCCAGGCCGGGCGCAATGCCGGCACCCAGGTGCTGGTGGTGCCTTATGGCTACAACGAAGGTCGTGACGTGCGCGAGCTGGATGTCGATGGTATAGTGGACACGCTTGTCGACGCCGCCCGGTGGGTCGCGCTCTGGAATCAAAACAGGGACGCAGCTGAAATCCATCATGGCATCGCCGGGCCGCAAGCCTGATCGACAACGCAAAACCCTGCACAACGCAAGAACGCTCGCACAACACATGAACGTTTCCATCCAGAACCAAATGCTCGGCGCCTCGTGGCGCTGGTGGCGTTTGTCTTCCGGGTGGCGATGATTCCCTTCCCGGCCCTAGACGCGACGTAGCCGCCTAGCGCCGACACTGTGCAAGCACAGCGCCAAGCCCGGAACCAGTAACCTGGACCGGGCTTTTTTGTTGCGCGCCCGGTCCCGAATGCGAAACCCCGCGAAACCCCGCGAATACCGCGACACCCCCGCAAACCATCGCCGACGAGACCCGACATGACCGAAATCGAATTCAAAGCCCTCGCCGCCCAAGGCTACAACCGCATCCCGCTGG
The DNA here is from genome assembly GCF_059760925.1 of Achromobacter sp. 1011791174. Classification (NCBI taxonomy): domain Bacteria; kingdom Pseudomonadati; phylum Pseudomonadota; class Betaproteobacteria; order Burkholderiales; family Alcaligenaceae; genus Achromobacter; species Achromobacter sp. 1011791174. Next base: position 52,150 of record NZ_JCBANH010000035.1, on the reverse strand, counting down.
TGGCCGAGACCTATGCCGACCTGGACACGCCGCTGGGCATCTACCTGAAGCTGGCCCATGCCGGCCCCCAGGCCGGCCGCATGACCTGCCTGATGGAATCGGTGGTGGGCGGCGAGCGCTTCGGCCGCTATTCGTTCATCGGCCTGCCGGCGCGCACGGTGATCCGCGCCAGCGGCACGCGCACCGAGGTGCTGCACGACGGCAAGGTCAGCGAAACCCATGACGGCGACCCGCTGGCATTCATCGAGCAATACCAGGCGCGCTTCAAGGTCGCGCTGCGCCCCGGCATGCCGCGTTTCTGCGGCGGCCTGGCGGGCTATTTCGGCTACGACACGGTGCGCCACATCGAGCCCTGCCTGGGCCCGGCGGTCAAGCCCTTCCCGGCCGGCATGGAAGGCGGCACGCCGGACCTGATGCTGATGCACGTGGACGAGCTGGTCATCGTCGACAACCTGGCCGGCCGCATCTACCTGATGGTCTACGCCGACCCGGCCCAGCCCGAGGCCTACAGCCGCGCCCAGCAGCGCCTGCACGACCTGCGCGCGCGGCTGCGACGCCCGGTGGAAATCCCGTACAGCCACGCCAGCATGCAGACCGAGGAACGGCGCGATTTCAAGAAGGAAGACTATCTGGCGGCCGTGCACCGCGCCAAGGAACACATCGCCGCCGGCGATCTGATGCAGGTCCAGGTCGGCCAGGTCATCGCCAAGCCCTTCCGCGATTCGCCCCTCTCCCTCTACCGCGCCCTGCGGTCCCTCAATCCCTCCCCCTACATGTATTTCTGGAACTTCGGCGACTTCCAGGTCGTGGGCGCCTCGCCCGAGATCCTGGTGCGCCAGGAGCGCATCGTCGACAACGGCGTACCGAAGTCCCAGATCACCATCCGCCCGCTGGCCGGCACCCGCAAGCGCGGCGCCACGCCGGAAGAGGACGCGGCGCTGGCGGCCGAACTGAAGGCCGATCCCAAGGAAGTGGCCGAGCACGTCATGCTGATCGACCTGGCGCGCAATGACGTCGGCCGCGTGGCCGAGGTGGGCTCGGTCAAGGTCAGCGACACCATGGTGATCGAACGCTACTCGCACGTGATGCACCTGGTGTCCAACGTCACCGGCACCCTCAATCCCGGCATGAGCAGCATGGACGTGCTGCGCGCCTCCTTCCCCGCCGGCACGCTGACCGGCGCGCCCAAGGTCGAGGCCATGAAGCTCATCGACGAACTGGAACCGGTGCGCCGCGGCATCTACGGCGGCGCGGCCGGCTACCTGAGCTATGGCGGCGAGATGGACGTGGCCATCGCCATCCGCACCGGCGTGATCAAGGACGGCACGCTGTATGTGCAGGCCGCCGCCGGCATCGTCGCCGACTCCAATCCGGAAGCCGAATGGGCCGAGACCGAAGCCAAGGCCCGCGCCGTGCTGCGCGCGGCCGAGCAGGTGCAGCACGGCCTGGACGAACCCATCTGAGCGCGCCCCGACAACCGATACGACCAGCGGAGCCGGCCCCGGCTCCCCAGGAGAGAAGAACATGCTGCTGATGATCGACAACTACGATTCGTTTACCTACAACCTGGTGCAGTACTTCGGCGAACTGGGCGAGGACGTGCGCGTCGCGCGCAACGACCAGATCACGCTGGAGGAGATCGCCGCGCTCAACCCCGACCGCATCTGCGTGTCGCCCGGCCCCTGCTCGCCGGCCGAGGCCGGCATCTCGGTGCCCGTGATCCAGGCCTACGCCGGCAAGAAGCCCATCCTGGGCGTGTGCCTGGGCCATCAGGCGATCGGCGCGGCTTTCGGCGGCGACATCGTGCGCGCCCAGCAGATCATGCACGGCAAGACCGTCCGCATCTCGCACACCGGCACCGACATCTTCACCGGCCTGCCCACGCCCTACACGGTGATCCGATACAACTCTCTGACCATAGACCCGGCCACGCTGCCCGACTGCCTGGCCGTCACGGCCACGGCGCCCGACGGCGACATCATGGGCGTGCGCCACAAGACCCTGCCGCTATACGGCGTGCAGTTCCATCCCGAGTCCGTGCTCAGCGAGCACGGCCACGCGCTGCTGCGCAATTTCCTGAACCTCGCCTGAAGAAGGACGCATCGTGACCATTTCCGCCGCCGAAGCGCTCACGCGCTGTATCGAACACCGCGAAATCTTCCATGACGAGATGCTGCATCTCATGCGCATGCTGATGCGCGGCGAGATGTCGCCGCAGATCGCCAGCGCCCTGCTGATGGGCCTGCGCGTCAAGAAGGAAACCATCGGCGAGATCACCGCCGCCGCGCAGGTCATGCGCGAATTCGCCACGCCCGTGGTCACGCCCAATCCGGCCGACCTGCTCGACATGTGCGGCACGGGCGGCGACGGCAGCCACACCTTCAACATCTCCACCACGTCCATGTTCGTGGCCGCCGCCGCCGGCGTGCCCATCGCCAAGCACGGCAACCGCAGCGCCTCCTCGTCCAGCGGCAGCGCCGATGTGCTGGAAGCCCTGGGCGCCAACCTGACGCTGTCGCCCGAGCAGGTGGCCGAATGCATCCAGGCCACCGGCATCGGCTTCATGTTCGCGCCCGCCCACCACGGCGCCATGAAGAACGTGGCCGCCGTGCGCAAGGAACTGGCCGTGCGCACCATCTTCAACATCCTGGGCCCGCTGACCAACCCGGCCGGCGCCGCCAACCAGCTGATGGGCGTGTTCCACGCCGACCTGGTCGGCATCCAGGTGCGCGTGCTGGAGCGCCTGGGCTCGCGCCATGTGCTGGTGGTGCATGGCAAGGATGGCATGGACGAGGCCTCGCTGGGCGCGGCCACGCTGGTGGGCGAACTCAAGGACGGCAAAGTCTCGGAATATGAGATCCATCCCGAGGACTACGGCCTGTCCATGATGTCGAACCGCAGCATCAAGGTATCCAATCGCGAGGAATCGCGTGCGCTTGTCATCGAGGCGCTGGACAATGCCGAGGGCGCCGCCCGTGATATCGTCGCGCTCAACGCGGGTCTGGCCATCTATGCCGGTAACAAAGCCGGTTCCATTCCCGAAGCCTTGGCGCTAGCATTCGAAATGATCGCCACCGGCGCCGCACGCGCCAAGCTAGAAGAATTCTGCGCATACACCCGGAAATTCCAAAAATGACACAGGCCCACCCCCGAAGCGCTGCGCGCTTCCCCCTCAAGGGGGCACGCCTGCGGACCGGCAAAGCCGGCTCCGCGAGCGTGGGGCCCGCCCCCGACGCGCTCACGCGCTTTCCCCCTCACGGGGGCATGCCTGCGGACCGGCAAAGCCGGCTCCGCGGCATCCCTCTTGCACGGCCTGGGTTTCAGTTATTGCCGGTATTGCACCTGCATCATGGATCAATGAAATGAATGACATTCTCGCGAAAATTCTCGCCGTCAAGGCCGAGGAAGTCGCAGCCGCACGCCAGATGCGCAGCGAAGCCGAAGTCCTGCGCGAGGCGCAGGCCCGGCAGGACGTGCGCGGCTTCGCGCAATCCATCGAAGACAAGATCTCGCAAGGCAAGCCCGGCGTGATCGCCGAAATCAAGAAGGCCTCGCCGTCCAAGGGCGTGCTGCGCGAAACATTCAGCCCGGCCGAGATCGCCGCCTCGTATGCCGTGCACGGCGCGGCCTGCCTGTCGGTGCTGACCGACGTGCAGTTCTTCCAGGGCTCGCACGACCACCTGCGCCAGGCCCGCGCGGCCTGCTCCCTGCCGGTGCTGCGCAAGGACTTCGTGATCGACCCCTACCAGATCATCTCGGCCCGCGCCATGGGCGCCGACTGCGTGCTGCTGATCGTGGCCGCGCTCAGCCCCGGCCAGCTGCGCGAGATGGAAACGCTGGCGATGGAACTGGGCATGGACGTGCTGGTGGAAGTGCACGACGCCAAGGAACTTGAAGTCGCGCTTACGATGAAGACGCCGCTGCTGGGCATCAACAACCGCAACCTGCGCACCTTCGAGACCAGCCTGTCGAACACGCTGGACCTGCTGCCCCTGATTCCCGCCGGCAAGCGCGTCGTGACCGAAAGCGGCATCCTCAAGCCCGAGGATGTTCAGCTGATGCGCCAGCACAAGGTCGACGCCTTCCTGGTGGGCGAAGCCTTCATGCGCGCGCCCGATCCGGGCGCGGAACTGGCGCGGCTGATCCGCTGATCCCCTGCCCCCTGATCTCCAGCGGGCCCGGTCCCGGACAGCCTACGGCCGTTCGGCCCGGGCCGCTTCCAGCGCCGCCACGCGCCGGTACAGCGTGCTGCGGTGCACGCCCAGCACACGCGCCGCACGGCTGACATTGCCGCCATGCGCGGCCAGCGCCTCGCGGATGGCCGCGTCTGCCAAGGCCTGCAGGCTGGGCGGCGACGCCTCCTCGGGCTGGCGCGGCGCATGCCGCGCCGCATCAACGCCCCCGCGCTGGATCTCCTCCGGCAACATCGACAAGCCCGCCACGCCCGACGGGCCGGCCAGCACGCGCAACGTGCGCAGCACCGAGACCAGCTGCCGGTAATTGCCCGGCCAGGCGTAGCTGGCCAACGCCCGCTCGACCACGGGCGGCAACGCCGTCGCCGCGCCCTGCGCGTTCCAGAGCGTGCGCAGCAGCTCGCGCAGGTCCGTCCGCTCGCGCAGCGGCCCCAGCGTCACCGTGTATTCGGCGATGCGGAAATACAGGTCCGGCCGCACCGGCGCATCCGCGCCCTCGTGCGCCAGCGGGCGATGCGTGGCGCACAGCAGCGCGAAATCCACCGGCACCGGCCGCGCCCCGCCCAGCGGCGATACCTCGCGCTCCTGCAGCACGCGCAACAGGCGCGACTGCAAGGCCAGCGGCATGTCGCCGATCTCGTCCAGGAACAGCACGCCCCCATGCGCCTGCCGCAGCAGCCCCTTGCTGCCCTGGCGGCGCGCGCCGGTGAAGGCCCCGTCTTCATAGCCGAAGAGTTCGGATTCGATCAGGCTTTCAGGCAGCGCCGCGCAGTTCACCGCCACGAACGGCCCGGCGGCGCGCCGGCTGCGCGCATGCATCTGGCGCGCGAACACTTCCTTGCCCGCGCCGGTTTCGCCCTGCAGCAGAATGGAGACGCCGGCATCCATCAGGTGCACAGATCGACCCAGCGCGTCCAGCGCCGCCGCGTCCAGGCTGACGGCGGCTGGCGCGGGCGCGACGGCGCGGGGCTGACTGCGTTCAGGCGCCGGCACGACGCGCGGCGCGGGCGACGGCGGCAGGCTCAGCCGCGCGTGATAGACGGCGCCGTTGCGCGCCTGCACCCGGCCCGTGGCATCGGGCGCGTGCGTCAGCGCGTCTTCGAACAGGTCTTCATGGCGATACACGCCCAGCGCCGTGGCCGAGAGTTCCAGCGCCCGCAGCGCCAGCCGGTTGGCCCCGACCAGCAGGTCGCCCCGGAAGGCCAGCAGCGCCTCGCCCGGCGCCCCCAGCCCGGCCGGATCGGCATGCAGGCGCAGCACGGTGTCGCGCTCGTGCGCCTGCGCGAACAGGCGATGTTCGATCTGGTCCACGGCGGCACGCACCAGGGCCAGCGCATCGGGCCGGATGCCGCCCGCCAGGCTGGACAGGTCCAGCACGCCCAGGATCCGTCCCTGGCTGTCGCACACCGGCACCGCCGCGCAGGTCAGGATGCGGTTGGGCTCGAAATAGTGCTCGGCCCCGTGCACGACGATGGAACGGCCCTCGACCAGCGCCGTGCCGATGGCATTGGTGCCAGCCGCGGCCTCGTCCCAGGGAGAGCCGGGCATCAGGGCGATGCGCGATGCGCGCTGGGCGAAATCCAGGTCGCCGCCGCAATCCAGCACCAGGCCGCGCGAATCGGACAGGATCACCAGGCCGCCCTGCCCGTGCGCACGCTTGCGCAGCTCGGCCATGACAGGATCGGACATGCGGCGCAGCGCCTCGTTGCGCTCGCGGGCCTCGCGCAGCTCGGCCTGGGTCAGCGGCTCGGCGGGGCGCAGGCCGCGCATGTCGAAACCCAGGTCGGCGCAGCGCCGCCACGAACGCAGGATCGGCTCGGCGACCATGCCGCCGGGCACCGCGCCCTGCTGATTGAACAGCAGGCGCGCTTGCGTCAGCGACTGCCGACGGGTCTGGATGGCCATGCATGTCTCCTTGAGCGGCGTTCTGCGACACCTGTTGCGCGACGTTGTCGCAAAACGCGACAGCGCCGGGACGGACTTGCGCCGTCCGCGCCTGCGGGAGGCGCGCGCAAGCCTACTTTCGCACGCGGTCCGCGCGCTTGTCCAGCCGCGTCCCCGGTTGGCACGCGGATTGCTTGAGAGCATGCAGGCAGGCTGCCGCCGCCATTCCCGCTGCATCAACCCGCTGCATAAAAACACTTACGGAGACTAGCAATGGACATCGCGACCCGCGTCACCCCCGACACCTATGGCACGCGCATCGACATCAAGCCGCAGTACGACAATTTCATCGACGGACGCTGGCAGAAGCCGGCTGACGGCGAATACTTCGACAACCTCACCCCGGTCACCGGCCAGCTGCTGACGCGCAACGCCCGCTCCAAGGAGCGCGACATCGAGATGGCGCTGGACGTCGCGCACCGCGCCGCGCCCAAGTGGGCCGCCACCGCGCCGGCCGAGCGCGCGCGCATGCTGCTGCGCATCGCCGACGCGATGGAAGCCAACCTGGAGCGCCTGGCCACGGCCGAGACCTGGGACAACGGCAAGCCCATCCGCGAGGCCCGCGCCGCCGACATCCCGCTGGCGATCGACCATTTCCGCTACTTCGCCTCGGCCATCCGCAGCCAGGAGGGAGGGCTGTCCGAGATCGATCACGACACGGTGGCCTATCACTTCAACGAGCCGCTGGGCGTGGTCGGGCAGATCATCCCGTGGAACTTCCCCATCCTGATGGCCGCGTGGAAGCTCGCCCCGGCGCTCGCCGCCGGCAACTGCGTGGTGCTCAAGCCGGCCGAGCAGACGCCGCTGGGCATCATGCTGCTGGCCGAGCTGGTCGCCGACATCCTGCCGCCGGGCGTGCTCAATGTCGTCACCGGCTTCGGCCTGGAAGCGGGCAAGCCGCTGGCCTCCAGCAAGCGCATCGCCAAGATCGCCTTCACCGGCGAGACCACCACCGGCCGCCTCATCATGCAGTACGCGTCGCAGAACATCATCCCGGTGACGCTGGAACTGGGCGGCAAGTCGCCCAACATCTTCTTCGACAACGTCGCCGCCGAGGACGACGACTTCTTCGACAAGGCCGTCGAAGGCTTCGTGATGTTCGCGCTCAACCAGGGCGAGGTCTGCACCTGCCCCAGCCGAGCGCTGATCCAGGAATCAATCTACGAGAAGTTCATGGAGCGCGCGCTCAAGCGCGTGGCGGCGATCAAGCAAGGCAATCCGCTGGACGCCGACACCATGCTGGGCGCGCAGGCGTCGAGCGAGCAGCTGGAAAAAATCCTGTCCTACCTGGACATCGGCAAGCAGGAAGGCGCGCAGGTGCTGGCCGGCGGCGCGCGCGCGCAGCTGGCGGGCGCGCTGGAGCACGGCTACTTCGTGCAGCCCACGGTGTTCAAGGGCCACAACAAGATGCGCATCTTCCAGGAAGAGATCTTCGGCCCGGTGGTGGCCGTGACCACCTTCAAGGACGCCGAGGACGCGCTCAGCCAGGCCAACGACACGCTCTACGGACTGGGCGCGGGCGTCTGGTCGCGCGACATCAACACCTGCTACCGCATGGGCCGCGGCATCAAGGCCGGCCGCGTCTGGACCAACTGCTACCACGCCTATCCGGCGCACGCGGCGTTCGGCGGCTACAAGCAATCCGGCATCGGGCGCGAGAACCACAAGATGATGCTCAACCACTACCAGCAGACCAAGAACCTGCTGGTGAGCTACTCGCCAAAGAAGCTGGGCTTCTTCTGATCCGGCGACAGCGGCGGCGGCGTCGCGGCCGCCGCCCGCCCGGTCCAAGGCAAGCGCCGCGGACCGGGTCCGCAACGCGCGACCGGAGACACGCCATGCCCGAAGCCACGCCGCGCGTGGTCGCCACCGACGCGGCCCGCGACCTGATCGCCACGCTGCGGGCCAAGCACGGCCCGCTGATGTTTCACCAGTCCGGCGGCTGCTGCGATGGCAGCTCGCCCATGTGCTACGCGCTGGGCGAATTCATGGTGGGCGGCGCCGACGTGCTGCTGGGCGACCTGGAAGGCTGCCCGTTCTACATGGGCGAGGACCAGTTCGCCTACTGGGAGCACACCCAGCTCATCATCGACGCCGTGCCCGGCCGCGGCGGCGCCTTCTCGCTGGACAGCGCCGAGGGCCGGCGCTTCCTGCTGCGCTCGCGGCTGTACTCGGACGAGGAATGGGCGAACGTGGCGCCGGTGGGCCGCGGCTGAGAACCGGTTCCGCGACCGCTCAAGGCCAATCGCGCAGCCGTGAAACAGGGAGTCGGGCCCAATCAGCTGCCGCCCCGCCCCTGCTTGCCCGGCGGCACGGCATCGGCGGACCCGGACTGCTTCCACTGGAACGCGACGCGACGGATGCGCGCGGCGCGGAATTGGGTGAACGAACGGCCGCCCGGCATGGGCGCGCCGCGCAAGGGACTGCTGGAGTTCTTCATTGCTAGGCTGAAGGGGTGGGAAAAAGCGGTGGGCGCGGCCTTGTTCAAGCGCGTGGCGCGGCCATCAAGCGGTTGAACGGCCTCAGGCCGACGCGGCGACGCGGGCCGTGGCGCGGGCGGCCGCAGGGCCCTGCTGCGCCCACTCCAGCGCATCCTCGAGCCGGTCGTTGCCCCAGAACATCTCGTCGCCGACGAAGAAGGTGGGCGCGCCGAACAGGCCCAGATTGCGGGCGCGGTCGACCTGGCGGCGCAACGATTCCTTGACCGCCTCGGTCTTGGCGCGCGCGATCAGCGCGTCCGCGTCCAGCGCCAGGTCGCGCAGCAGGTCATGGACCACATCCTCGGCCTGGATGTCCAGGTCGTGCTGGAAATTGGCGCGGAACACGGCCAGGCAGAAATCGCGCCCCCAGGATTCATCCTGTCCCATCAGCGCGATGCGCGCCGGCAGCACGCTCATGCGCGGGAACAGGCGCGGACGGCGGTAGATCACGCCGTACTTGTCGGCCAGGCGCGCGATGTCGCGCATCATGTAGGCGCCCTTGCCCGGAAACAGCCGGAACGGCGTGTCGTTCCAGCCCTGGGCCTGGAAGATCGGGCCGAGCAGGAAGGGCCGCAGCTCCACGCGCACCCCGGCCTCGCGCGCCAGGTCCTCGATGCGCTCGATCGCCAGGTAGCTGTACGGGCTGGCGAAATCGAACCACATCTGCATGCGCGGCATATCGGGCTGGGGAACATTCATCACGGGGCTCCGGCGACCTGAATTAGCGCGACCTGCGCATCCGGCAGGCCGCTGAGGACGACATCGCGATCGCTGCCCACGGTGATGGCCTCTCCCGCATGCAGCACGCTGTCGTCGGGTTGGCGGTATTCGGACACCCAAAGCGTGCCGACGTGGCACACGATGCGCAGGCCCGAAGCGCGTCTGAGCAGCATAGTCGAACGCCCGGCCAAACGGAATGACATTCCCGCAGTGCAACATAACTGGATCATGACGCCCCCTTGCCGCGGCAACGGCTATCGCGGCGGGAACCCTCGCATGAAATACAACGGAACCCATCGTCTGAGTCATATTGGACGCTTCAGGCGTTATAGTGCTCAAGCGATATTTCGGCCCCTTACGCATGAGTCTCAGGAATGTCATACCCACTGGCCAAACTGCCCCCGCTTGATCTGGTCCGAGGCTTCGTGGCCGTGGGGCGGCGCATGAGCATCACGCTGGCCGCCGAGGACCTGCATGTGACCCAGTCCGCCGTCAGCCGCCAGATTCGGGCGCTGGAGGCGCACCTGGGCGTGCCGCTGCTGGTGCGCGGCTTTCGCAGCGTGTCCTTCACGTCGGAAGGCGCTCGGCTGTTCCGCATGGCCGATATCTGGCTGGCCCAGCTCGGCGACCTGACCGAGCAGCTGCGCGCGCCCGAGCGCCGCACCCCGGTCACCGTCACCACCACCATCGGCGTGGCCTCGCTGTGGCTGCTGCCGCGCCTGGGCGACTTCCAGGCGGCGCACCCGGACATCGATGTGCGCGTGGCGGCCGACAACCGGGTCATCGACATCGACCGCGAAAGCGTGGACATCGCCATCCGCTACAGTCTGCGCGACACCGTGCCCGACGGCGCCGCCTGGATGTTCGGCGAATCGGTGGTGCCGGTGGCGCACCCCACGCTGGACGTGCGCGGCCTGGACGCGCGCGAACTGCAGCGCCACGTGCTGCTGGAATTCGACGACCCGAGCCGGCCCTGGCTGCAATGGTCCGAATGGCTCAGCGCGCGCGGCCTGTCGCGCGTGCGGCCCAAGGGCATGCTGCGCTTCAACCAGTACGACCAGATCGTGCACGCGGCCCTGGCCGGCCACGGCATCGCGCTGGGCCGCCTGGCGCTGATCGCGCCCATGCTGGCCGATCGCCGGCTGGCGGCCGTGGGCGGACAACCGGCCAGCGCCACCGAACACGCCTACTGGCTGGTCCGCAACGCGCGCCGCAGCACGCCCGACGCCGACGTGGTGACGCGCTGGCTGACGGAGCAGGCGGCGGCCACGGCGCGCGGATTGGGGGACTGATTACCCTGGCGGCCCATGAGGACAAATTTATACAGAACTTTATAAAGACCGGCCGCGACTTCGCTAGAATGCCGTCGGCCTGCAGCGAAACGCCTCCGCAATGATGCAAACAACCTATCGGACGCGCCCTGCCCCGCACGCCCCCGCGCGACGCTGACGTCGCGCTTTTCCCAGAAGCAGTCCGCAGCATCCCGCGCCGCCCGGCCCAGCCGTTGGCGGGCAGGCTCTTTTTTACCTATTGGCGCAGATGAAGCTTTCCCGTCCGGTTTTTTCCTGGCAAGGCTGGTTCCAGAACTTCCAGCAGTCTTTCCTGCTGCTGCTGGCCCCCTGGCTGGTCAGCGTGCTGGCGCAGTTCGCCGGCCGCGCCTACCTGCTGGCAAAGCACGCGCCGCCGTCGCTGTACACAGCCTCATCGGCAGACGTCGGCCGCTCGCTGACCATCGGCCTGCTGTTCGACATCAAGGTCGCCGCCATCGCCTTTTCGGCGCCGCTGCTGGCCGGCCTGGCGATCGCCGCCTTCCCCCGGCTGCAGCGCGGCTGGCTGCGCTGGCAGTCCGCGCTGGGCGCGGTGATGGCCATGCTGTTCACCGCCGCCACGGTGATCAGCGTTTTCTACTACGCCACCTTTGCCCGTTCGATCGACGTCTTCGTGTTCGGCCTGATCGACGAAGACACCTCGGCCGTCCTGGGCACCGTGTGGCAGGGCTATCCCGTGCTGCGCGCCGGCCTGCTGTTGTCGGCCGTGCTCGCGGCCACATGGTGGCTGACCGCGAAATGGCGCGCGCGGCTGGAGCGGGCCTTGCCAGAACCGCGCTCGGTCCTCGCCTGCGCGCTGCGGCTGCTGCTGATCATCGGCATCACGGTGCTGGCCTGCCGCGGCTCGATCAGCAAGTTCCCCCTGAACAAGGACGACACCAACCTGTCCGCCGTCGCGCTGCTCAACGACATCGCGCCCAACGGCATCTCGGCCTTCACCTGGGCCCTGGCCGACCGCGACAACGACAAGCGCTTTTCTCCGGTGACGCAGCGCGAAGGGCAGCTGCTGTACCAGCGCTTCCTGGGCCGCCCCGGCGATGGCCTGGAACCCTTCATGGCCGTCACGGCATTGAATCCTGTCGCGCGCGAACGTCCGCCGCACGTCGTGCTGCAGGTCATGGAGAGCATGGGGCATCACCTCAGCTCGCTCGACGCCCCCGGACGCGACCTGCTGGGCGCGCTGCGGCCGCATTGGGAATCCGACTGGCGCTTCGACCGCTTCGTGTCCGAAGGCAACGGCACCATCGATTCGCTGGCCCGGCTGCTGGTGCGCAGCCCCATGAAGGCCATCGGCCAGTCGTCGGCGGCATCGGCCAGGTTCGCCGGCAATGCCTTCGCGCCGTATCTGCAACGCGGCTACCGGGTGCTGTTCGTTACCTCGGGCACGTCCACCTGGCGCAACCTGGGCTCCTTCGTGCGCCAGCAGGGCGCGCACGAATTCATCGACCAGCAGACGCTGCGCCAGCGCTATCCCGAGGCGCAGATCGGCACCTGGGGCGTGCCCGACGAATACATGTTCCGCTACATGGAGGAACGGCTGGCCGAGGCCGACCGCGCCGGCCAGCCCCTGTTCATCATGGCGCTGTCGACCACCCATCATCCGCCCTTCACGCCTCCGCCCGGCGCCGGCGGGCGTGGCCTGGCGCTGGACGAAGCGACGCGGGCCAAGCATTTCTACGACTGGACCGCCATCGACGACGTGCTGGGCACGCTGCGCTACGCCAACGACCAGCTGGGCGGCTTCATCACGCGCGTGAAGGCCTCGTCCGCCGGCGCCCGCACCATCATCGCGGCCACCGGCGACCACAACATCCTGGGCGTGGACTACCAGGACCCGAACGACGCGGCGCTGGCCCGCGCGGTGCCGTTCTATGTGTACGCCCCGCCGGCCTACCGCGCCAATGCCGTCTATGACCGCGAGCGGATCGGCAGCCACAAGGACATCATGCCGACGCTCTATCAGCTGAGCCTCTCGCAGGCCCCGTACTTTCAATCCGGCTGCGACCTGCTGGCGCGGCATCCGGACAGCGGCTGGTGCTTCGGTTTCAACGCGCCCTATCTGATGCTCACGCAGGCCGGCGCCTACCAACCCCAGCGCCCCAGCCGGATCCGGCCCTGGGCCGGCCCGTCGGGCCTGGCCCTGGCGGCCGAGCGCGACGCCACGGCCGAGGAATGGGCGGAGCACGTCAGATTGAACGCCTATCCGGCGCTGATGGAGTGGCAGATCAACCTGCAGGTGCAGGAACAGGGCCATCTGCGCAAATAAGGCGGGATCGGGCCGCGCGCCGGCGCGGCCCGCGCGGGACTCAGCCGACCCGCACCTCGGGCGCGCCCGCGCCCATCTCGCCGACCACGGCCGCCTGGTCGAAGCCCTGGCTGCGGAACAGGTCCAGCACCGCCTGGGCCGCTTCCGGCGCGCAAGCCACCAGCAGACCGCCCGAGGTCTGCGGATCGGTCAACAGCGCGCGTTCCACATCCGTCACGTCATCCGCCAGCTTCACGGAAGCGCCATAGGACGCCCAGTTGCGGCCCGACGCGCCGGTGATCACGCCATCGGCCGCGTAGGCCTGCACGCCCGGCAGCCAGGGCAGCGCAGCGCGCCGCAGATGAGCGGTCAGGCCCGCGCCGCGCGCCATTTCCAGCGCGTGGCCGAGCAGGCCGAACCCGGTCACGTCGGTGATGGCGTGCACACCCTCCATCGCCGCCAACGCGGCGCCGGGCCGGTTGAGCCGCGTGGTTGTGTCGATCATGACGCGGTAGCCGGCCTCGTCCAGCCGGTTTTTCTTCAGCGCGGCGGACAGGATGCCCACGCCCAGCGCCTTGCCCAGGATCAGCACGTCGCCGGCGCGCGCATCGGCATTGCGCTTGACGCGGCCGGGATGCACCAGCCCCATTGCCGCCAGACCATAGATGGGCTCGACCGAATCGATGCTGTGGCCGCCGGCCACCGGAATGCCCGCCTCGGCGCAGACCGATTCGCCGCCGCGCAGGATGTCGGCGATGACGCTGTGCGGCAGCACGTTGATCGGCATGCCGACGATGGCCAGCGCCATGATGGGCGTGCCGCCCATGGCATAGACGTCCGAGAGCGCGTTGGTCGCGGCGATGCGGCCGAAGTCGTAGGGATCGTCGACGATGGGCATGAAGAAATCGGTCGTGGCGATCAGCGCCTGCTCGTCGTTGAGCTTGTAGACCGCGGCATCGTCCGCGGTCTCGGTGCCCACCATCAGGTTCGGGTAGCTGGCCGCCGGACCGAAACGGGCCAGCAGCTCGGACAGCACGCCCGGCGCGATCTTGCAGCCACAGCCGCCGCCATGCGACAGCGAGGTCAGGCGCGGCACGGCCGGGGCCGCTGCATTCTGGTTCATAGGGTTCTCCATATGTAGACCGAAAAAGGATAGCACCGCGCCCATGATGGGCCTATCATGGCCAGGCAGCAGGCAGCAAGGGACGGCCGCCCGCCAGGGCGCACCGACAGCCACACTTCACCGTGCGTGAGGGCTATATGGACCGCCGCGACTTTCTCCGTATCACCGGCGCCTCGGGCGCCCTGTGCGCCGCCGGCGCGACGCTCGCCGGCTCCGCGCTGGCGCAGGAGCGCACCGCCACCGTCTCCGCCGACTGGCGCGCCTTCGAGCTGACCGCCGACATCAGCATCGAAGATCCCGGGGCCCAGGCCCGCCTCTGGATTCCCGTGCCCGACAGCGCCGACACCGACTACCAGCGCGGCGCGCAGACCATCTGGCGCATCGAGGGCGGCGGCACCGCCAGCCTGGCGCAGGCCCCCGGCTATGGCGTGCGCATGCTGGCCGCGCAATGGCCTGAAAACCCGGACATACGCAGGATCACGGTCATCAGCCGCTTCCAGACGCGCAACCGCCGCGTCGACCTGGACCAGCCCGCGCCCGCCAACTTCCGGCCCGAAAGCGCGGCGACGCTGCGTGAATACCTCAAGCCCACCGATCTGCTGCCCACCGACGGCATCGTCAAGGCCACCGCCGACCGCATCACGCGCGGCCACAGCGGCGATCTGGCGCGGGCGCGCGCGATCTACGAATGGGTGGTCGAGAACACCTGCCGCACGGCCTCCACCCGAGGCTGCGGCGTGGGCGACGTGCGCTACATGCTCACGGCCAATGACCTGAACGGCAAGTGCGCCGACATCAATGCGCTGTTCGTGGCGCTGGCGCGCGCCGCAGGCATCCCCGCGCGCGACGCCTACGGGCTGCGCGTGGCCGATTCGCAACTGGGCTACAGAAGCCTGGGCAAGGCCGGCGACGTCACCCGCGCCCAGCACTGCCGCGCCGAGTTCTACGCCGCCAGCCACGGCTGGGTGCCGGTCGACCCGGCCGACGTGCGCAAGGTGATGCTGGAAGAGCCGCCGGGCGAATTGCCGATCAACAATCCGCAGGTGCGCGCGGCGCGCGTGATGCTGTTCGGCGCCTGGGAGATGAACTGGGTGGCCTTCAACCACGGCCACGACGTGGCCTTGCCCGGCTCCGGCCTCGGCCCGGTTCCTTTCCTGATGTATCCCAATGGCGAGACAGCCGCCGGGCGCATGGACAGCCTGGACCCCGACAGCTTCCGCTACCGCCTGACGGCGCGCCAGCTCCCGGCCTGACGGCCACGGACCGTCCGCCTTGTTCAGCCGCCGCCACTTCCTGCAATCGGGCCTCGCGCTGGCCGCGCTGCCGCTGGCGGCGCGCGCCGCCTCGGACGACGCGCTCAAGTCCGCCACCGGCCCGGACTGGGCGGCCTGGACCTCGCCCACGCCGCCGCTGATCCTGCCCGACCTGTCCGGCCGCGAACACAAGCTTTCGGCCTGGCGCGGCAGTGTCGTGATGCTGAGCTTCTGGGCCACCTGGTGCGATCCCTGCCGCGACGAAATCCCGCTGATGTCGGCGATGGCGCGGCGGCACCGCGAGGAAGGTCTGCGGCTGGTCGCGGTGAACGTGGGCGAGTCGCTGGCGAAGGTCAGCACCTTTCTCGCCAAATGGCCGGTCGCCGGCACGGTGCTGCACGACCGCAACAGCGCGGCGGCCAAGGCATGGAATGCGGTGGGTCTGCCGGCCAACTACCTGATCGACCGAGGCGGCGCGGCGCGCCAATGGCATCTGGGCGAACTGGACTGGAAGGCCGACCGCGTCAGCGGCGTCGTCACGCGCATGCTGCGGGCCTGAAGCGCCGCGCGCGGCATCGGGCGCAAGAGGGATGGCGGAAGGCAGCAGGAGTCGAACCTACCTGGGAACGTCTGACGCCCCCAACCGGGTTTGAAGCCCGGCCGTGCCGCCGGGCACGGATGCCTTCCGCGAAGGCCCGCCTATGATACCGGCTCTGCCGCCGCTTGCCCAAGCGCGTAGGCGCTTTCGCCGCGTAGCACGTGATTGTCGCGCACGCGCCGCGTGTAGCCGACGCGATCGAAGAACTCCAGGATCTGGATCGCGCGCTTGCGCCCCAGGCCGGTCGCGTCGCGGAACGCCGCGGCGTTGAGCCCGGCGGGCGCGGCCGCCAGTCCGCGCGCCAGCGTCGCCAGCTCGCGCACGCGGTCACGGTGATAGAACAGATCCTTCACCACCTGCGCCACCTCGCCACGCCGCAGCAGTTTGCGCAATAGCAGCCGCACGCGCTCTTCCGGCTCGCCGCGCAGGCGCGCCAGGTCGCGCACCCAGGGCGGATCGTAGCGGCCCTCGGCCAGCAACGGCAGCAGCGCGCCGGCCAGCGCGGTTTCATCATCGGACAACGTCGCGGCATGTCCCGGCAGATGCAGCCAGGGCCCGTTGCGCGCGATCCGTCCTTGCGCTTGCAGATCGTCCAGCAGCACCTGCCACAAGGCGTCCGGCATGGCCGGCAGCGCCATGCGGCGCAGCCGCGCGCCGTCCGGGCCGGGCTCGTCGGGCGCTGCCTGATGGAAGGCCGCCAGCGCCTGCTCGGCCTTGGCGCGCAGCGCGTCCCACTGCGCGGCCAGGATCAGCGTGCGGGGCGCCTGCGGCGTGCGGCCGGCCAGCCATCGCGCCCCGGCAGGTGCCGCCAGCGCGCGCGCGTCGCGGCCGGTCAGGCGCTGCAAGGCGGCTTCGTCCAGGCCCAGCGTCGCCTGTTCCAGCAGCGGCGCGAGATCCGCGCCGTCCAGCATCGCCGCCAGCGCGCGCAGCCATTGCAGCCGCGCCGGCGCGCGCCGCTTGCGGTCCGGCGCATTCGGATCGAGCACGCGGCCGCCGCCCACCGTGCGCGTGGCCTGCGCGTTGCGCACGATGTAGCGGTCGCCGGGCATGGCGCAGACCGGCGCCTCGAACACCAGCTGCGCCCAGCCGGACTGGCCCGGCGCCAGCGTTTCCGCCGACAGCGGCACGGCATGCGCCAGATGGCGGGCCGCGCCGATATGCACATGCAGCGGCGTCCAGGCTCGCACCGTGCCGGCCGCGCCGGCGGCATCGGCCTCACCACCCGGCAGCAGCGTCAGTTCCACATCCACATGGCGCGAGGGCAGGAAGCAACGCGCGTCCGCCACCCAGTCGCCGCGCGCGATCGCATTCTTGTCGATGCCGGCCAGGTTGAGCGCGCAGCGTTGTCCGGCCGCGCCGGTTTCGCTGGGCCGGTTCTGCGCGTGGATGCCGCGCACCCGCAGCCGTTCGCCGGCCGGCATCAACCGCAGGTCGGCGCTTTCGTCGCCCGCTCGCGCCAGGCCGGCGTGCGCCGTGCCGGTCACCACCGTGCCGTGGCCCGCCAGCGTGAAAACGCGGTCCACGGCCAGCCGGAACAGGCCGTCGTCGCGGCGCTGGCCCAGCGCCTGGGCCGCCTCGTGCAGATGACGCCGCAGCCGTTCCGTGCCGGCGTCGCCAGCCTGCGCGGCGCACAGTTCGAACACCGGCGCGCCGTCCAGGAAGGTGCCCGCCGTCAATGCGGCGATGCCGTCGCGCGCCGCCGCCAGCTGCGCCGCGTCGGCGCGGTCGGCCTTGGTCAGCGCCACCGCGCCGCGCGCCACGCCCAGCAGCGACAGGATGGCCAGATGCTCGCGCGTCTGCGGCATGACGCCGTCATCGGCCGCCACGACCAGCAGGCCGAAGTCGATGCCGCTGGCGCCGGCGGCCATGGTGTGCACCAGCTTCTCGTGGCCGGGCACGTCGATGAAGCCCAGCACGTCGCCATTGTCCAGCGGCGTGTAGGCATAGCCCAGCTCGATGGAAATGCCGCGCGCCTTTTCTTCCTTGAGGCGGTCGGTGTCCACGCCCGTCAGGGCGCGCACCAGCGTGGTCTTGCCGTGGTCGATATGGCCCGCGGTGCCGACGATCACAGGATGGGCTCCGCCAGCTGCGCGGCGAAGGCGACCTCGTCGCGCGCTTCCAGGCAGCGCAGGTCCAGCCACAGCGCATCGTCGGCGATGCGGCCGATCACCGGCACCGGCAGGCCGCGCAGCGCGGCTTCCAGCCTGTCCAGGTGCCGCCCCGGCCGGCCCGGGCCGCGATGGCGCGCCGCCAGCCCGTAGCTGGGCAGCTGGTCCACCGGCAAAGCGCCGCTGCCGATCTGGCTGTACATGGGCACGGCCTCGACCTCGAAAGCGGAACCGGCCGCGTGCGCCAGCGCGCCGCGCAGCCGTTCGGCCAGCGCCTGGATCTCGCGCTGCGGCCGTGTCAGCAGGCGCAGCGTGGTCAGGCGGTCGGCCAGGAACTCCGGCGCGCGGTACAGGGCCAGCACCGGCTCCAGCGCGGCCAGCGTCAGCTTGCCCACGCGCAGCGCGCGCTTGAGCGGGTTCTTCTTGATCTTGCGGATCAGGTCGGCGCGGCCCACCAGCAGGCCGGCCTGCGGGCCGCCCAGCAGCTTGTCGCCGCTGAAGGTGACCAGGTCGGCGCCGGCGGCGATGGTCTCGCGCACCGTATCTTCTTTCGGCAGGCCGAACTGGGCCAGGTCCACCAGCGTGCCGCTGCCCAGGTCCACCGTGGCCGGCAGGCCGCGCGCATGCGCCAGGGCGGCCACCTCGGCCACGCTCACGCTCTTGGTGAAGCCGGTGACGGCGTAGTTGCTGCAATGCACCTTCATCAGCATCGCGGTGCGCGGGCCGATGGCGTTCTCGTAGTCGGCGGCGTGGGTGCGGTTGGTGGTGCCCACCTCGATCAGCTTGGCGCCGGCGCGCTTCATGATGTCGGGGATGCGGAAGGCGCCGCCGATCTCGACCAGCTCGCCGCGCGACACCACCACTTCGCGCCGGTCCGCCAGCGCATTGAGCATCAGCAGCACGGCGGCGGCATTGTTGTTGACCACGGTGGCCGCCTCGGCCCCGGTCAGCTCGCGCAGCAGGCCCTCGACCAGATCGTCGCGGTCGCCGCGCCCGCCCGTGTCCAGGTCGAACTCCAGGTTGGCCGGCGAGGTCAACGCGCGCAGCACCGAGGCCACGGCCTCGTCGGGCAGCAGCGCGCGGCCCAGGTTGGTGTGCAGCACGGTGCCGGTCAGGTTGTGCACGGCGCGCAGGCGCGGCGCCGTGGCGCGGGCCAGCGCGGCGTCCACGCGGCCCGCCACGGCCGCCGCGTCCAGCTCGGCGCGCGTCAGGCCGCCCTGCAGCGCGCGCTGGCGCAGCGCGTCCAGATCCTGGCGCAGCGCCGCCACCACCTGGGTGCGGCCGTGGGCGTCCAGCGCCGGCCGCAGCGCGTCGGCGTTCAACAGCCGGTCGAGCGAAGGAATGTCGGAAACGGCGGCGGTCTGGGCGGCGCCAGCGGACGACGGGACGGCGCTCATTCTTCCTCCGTGCCGTTCCACAGCAAGGGATTGCCGCTGGCGCGGGCGTAGCCGGCCTCGCCGACCAGCACGTCCAGCATCAGGCTGGCCAGGTCGTCGGCCACCGGCTCGACGTGCAGATCCTTGTCCTGGTAGAAGATCTTGCGATAACTGTGGCAGTGGTCGCAGGTCTCCGCCTTGATGGCCTCGGAGCGGCCTTCGATGGCCTGATAGGCCACCGATTCCACGTCCTCGCAGTGCGAGCACTTCACGCGCACCATGTGCCACTGGGTCGAGCACAGGCTGCAGCACAGGTAGCGGTAGCCCTCGAACTGGCCGCCCACGCGCACGATGCTGGCCACCGGCAGGCTGGCGCAGACCGGACAGACGCCGAAGGGGCTGGTCACCGGCAGCTGCTTCTCATCGAAACGGCTGGCCAGGCTGGTCCAGTAGACCTGCAGGGCCGCCATGACGAAGGGCGCGGCGGCGCCGTCGACGCCGTGGTCCTGCTCGGCCAGCACGGCTTCGGCCAGGTCCTCCAGCGCCTCGGGGTCCTCGTCCACGGCGCGCCGCAGCGCGGCGCAGACCTCGGCGGCCTCGGCGGGCGTGCCGGGCGTCCTGGCGACCTCGTCGACCAGCCGCGCCAGGATGGCCCGCCACAGCGGGTCGCGCGGCCAGCCCACCGCCTGCAGCGGCGGCATGCCATGTGCCTGGGCCAGCGAGATGCGGTCCTCGTCGGCGCCGGGGGGTTGGCAATCCTGCAGGGCGCGGTGCTGGGCGTCGACCAGGTCGGCCATCAGCCGCAGGTAGTCGCCCACCGGGCTTTCGGCCGCCAGATGACGCAGGCGCGCGGCGCGCGTGGCGAACACGCTGGCGCGCTCGGGCAGCTGGATGCGGGGAATGCGGTTGTGGTCTAGCGCTTCGATCTCGCCGCGCGGAAGAATTCGCTGCAATTGCGTCTCCAAGAAAACGAACACGGCTGCCCGCCCCGGGTGGGGGACGGGCAGCCGTGCGACCGGTCCGGTCGGGGAAGGCGACGGGCTACTTGCCCGCGGGCTTCCTGAGCTGCTCGCGGAACCAGGCGCGATGGTGCTTCCACGCCCAGCCTGCCGTCACATGGCCCCGCAGCATCGCCGTCAAGGAACCCTTGACCCAGATCGCCGCGTAAATATGCACAATGATCGCGCAAATCAGCACCAGCGCACAAACGGCATGCAGCACCGAGGCGGCGCGGATGGCCCAGATCGGGAAGTAGAACGCGAAATATTCGCGCCAGATCACGATGCCGCTGACGAACAGGCCCAGCATGCACAGGATCAACACATAGAACAGCAGCTTCTGGCCGGCGTTGTACTTGCCGACCTCGGGCAGCTTTTCCTCGCGGTTGTCGATCACGTCGTCCAGCTGGCGCAGCCACTGGCGGTCGGCCTTCGTCATGAGGTTGTGCCGCCACATGTGGCCTGCGAAGACCACGAAGCAGAAGAACATCACCAGCCCGATGAACGGATGCAGGATGCGGGTCCAGGGACCGCCGCCGAACAGGTTCGAGAGCCAGAAGAAGGCCGGATGGAACAGCGCCAGGCCGGACAGCGCCAGCAGGATGAAGGTCAGCGCGATGGCCCAGTGGTTGGTGCGTTCACCGGGCGAGTAGCGCTTGATCAGGCGGTTGCCGCGGTGGTCGCGGGATTGGCTGTCACTCATGGCGAGCCTCCTCTTCGGCCTTGCGTTCGTCTTCCTCGTGCACCTCGTTGCGGCCGACGCGGGCGTAGTGGAAGAAGCCCGCCAGCGCGGTCAGCGCCATCGCCGCCACGCCCAAAGGCTTGGCGATGCCCTTCCACAACGACACCATCGGGCTGATGTGCGGATCCTTCGGCAGCCCGTGGTACAGCCCCGGCTGGTCGGCGTGGTGCAGCACGTACATGACGTGGGTGCCGCCCACGCCCTGCGGGTCGTACAGCCCGGCCTGCTCGAAGCCGCGCGACTTCAGGTCCTCGATGCGCTCGGCCGCGTGCTGCTTCATGTCCTCCTTGGTGCCGAACACGATGGCGCCGGTGGGACAGGACTTCACGCAGGCCGGCTCCTGGCCGACCGCGACGCGGTCGGAGCACAGGGTGCACTTGTAGGCCTTGTTGTCCTTCTTCGAGATGCGCGGCACGTTGAACGGACAGCCGGTGATGCAGTAGCCGCAACCGATGCAGTTCTCTTCGTGGAAATCCACGATGCCGTTGTTGTACTGGATGATCGCGCCCGGCGAAGGACAGGCCTTCAGGCAGCCGGGATCCTCGCAGTGCATGCAGCCGTCCTTGCGGATCAGCCATTCCAGGTCGCCCTGCGTGTTCTCGTATTCGGAGAAGCGCATGACGGTCCAGGAATGCTCGGTCAGGTCGGCCGGGTTGTCATAGACGCCCACGTTGGTGCCGACCTCGTCGCGCAGGTCGTTCCATTCCATGCACGCGGCCTGGCAGGCCTTGCAGCCGATGCACTTGGAAACGTCGATCAGCTTGGCGACCGAGCCGACGGACGGCTCGCGGACGCCGGGCGGCGGGGTGGTGGTGGCGGAGCGCCGCTTGATGTCCAGGGATTGCATAGCCATGTCGGTCTCCTGTTATGCCTTCTCGACGTTGACCAGGAACGACTTGAACTCCGGCGTCTGGGAGTTCCCGTCGCCCACGAACGGCGTCAGGGTGTTGGTCAGGAAGCCCGGCTTGGCGATGCCCACGAAGCCCCAGTGGATCGGGATGCCCACGTGGTGCACGGTCTTGCCTTCGATCGTCAGCGCGCGCAGCCGCTTGGTCACCAGCGCCACGGCCTTGATGTAGCCGCGGTTCGAGGACACCTTCACGCGCTGGCCGTTGGCGATGCCCAATTCCTTGGCCATCGCCTCGCCGATCTCGACGAACTGCTCGGGCTGCAGGATCGCGTTGATGCGGACGTTCTTGGTCCAGTAGTGGAAGTGCTCGGTCAGGCGGTAGGTGGTGGCCACGAACGGGAACTTGTCCACCGTGCCCATCGCCGCCAGGTCGTCCTTGAACACGCGCGCGGCCGGGTTGCTGGTCACGCCCTTGGCCTTGGGATGCAGCGGGTTGTAGCCCAGCGGCGTCTCGAACGGCTCGTAGTGCTCGGGGAACGGACCCTCGGCCATGCCCGCGCGGGCGAAGAAGCGCGCCACGCCCTCGGGGTTCATGATGAACGGCCCCATGCCGCCTTCCGGATTCTCGTCGGCCTTGAAGTCCGGGATGTCGGCGCCGCCCCAGCTCTTGCCGTTCCAGGAAATCAGGCTGCGGCGCGGGTCGAAGGGCTTGCCCGACACGTCACAGGACGCGCGGTTGTAGAGAATGCGGCGGTTGGCCGGCCACGCCCAAGCCCAGTTCAGGGTCTGGCCGATGCCGGTGGGATCGCTGTTGTCGCGACGCGCCATCAGGTTGCCCGCCGGGCTCCAGGCGCCGGCGAAGATCCAGCAGCCGCTGGCGGTGGAACCGTCGTCGCGCAGCTCGGCGAAGGCGGCCAGCTGCTCGCCGGCCTTGCGCGTGATCTTGGTCGGATCCTTGGGATCGGCCAGGTCGGCCAGCGCCTTGCCCGAGTATTCCTTGGCCAGTTCCTCGGCGGTCGGACTCTGCGGGTTGGAATACGGCCACGACAGGTTGACGATGGGATCGGGGTACTTGCCGCCCTCGTCCTGGTACATCTTGCGCAGGCGCGTGAAGATCAGCGACATGATCTCGATGTCGCTCTTGGCCTCGCCCGGGGGTTCGGCGCCCTTCCAGTGCCATTGCAGCCAGCGCCCGGAGTTCACCAGCGCGCCGTCTTCCTCGGCGAAACAGGTGGTCGGCAGGCGGAAGACCTCGGTCTGGATCTTGCTCGGATCCACGTCATTGGCCTCGCCCGCGTTGCGCCAGAACTCGGAGGTCTCCGTGACCAGCGGGTCCATGATGACCAGGTACTTGAGCTTGGAGAAGCCCGCGGTCAGCTTGGCCTTGTTGGGCGCGGCGGCCAGCGGGTTGAAGCCCTGCGCCAGGTAGCCGTTCATCTTGCCCTGGTTCATCAGCTCGTAGACCTGCAGCATGTCGTAGAGCTTGTCGAGCTTGGGCAGGTAATCGAAGGCCCAGTTGTTCTCGGCCGTGGCGGCCTTGCCCCACCAGGCCTTCATCAGGCTGACGTGGAACTTGGCGTAGTTCTGCCAATAGCTGAGCTGGTTCGGACGCAGCGGCTTGGAGGCGCGCGCGGCGATGTACTTGCCGTAGTCCTGCTCGGGCTCGTTGGGCAGCGTCATGTAGCCGGGCAGCAGGTTCGACATCAGGCCCAGATCGGTCAGGCCCTGGATGTTCGAGTGCCCGCGCAGCGCGTTCATGCCGCCGCCGGCGATGCCGATATTGCCCAGCAGCAGCTGCACCATCGCGCCGGTACGGATGATCTGCGAGCCGATGGAGTGCTGCGTCCAGCCCAGCGCGTACAGGATGGTGGCGGCGCGATCCTTGGTCGCCGTCGAGGCCAGCATGTCGCAGACCTTCAGGAACTTGTCCTTGGGCGTGCCGCAGACGCGCTCGACCATTTCCTCGGTGTAGCGCGAGTAGTGCTTCTTCAGCAGCTGGTAGACGCAGCGCGGGTGTTCCAGCGTGGGATCGGTCTTGACGTAGCCGTCGTCGCCGCGCTCGTAGTCCCAGCTCGACTTGTCATAGCTGCGTTTCTCGGCGTTGTAGCCCGAGTACAGGCCCGCGTCGAACGCGAAGTCTTCGCGCACGATGAAGGAAAAGTCGGTGTAGTTGCGCACGTACTCGTGCTGGATCTTGTCGTGATCCAACAGGTACTTGATGACGCCACCCAGGAAGATGATGTCGGTGCCGGTGCGTATGGGCGCGTAAAAGTCCGCCACGGACGCCGAGCGCGTGAAGCGCGGGTCCACGACGATGAGTTTCGCCTTGTTGTGGGCTTTGGCTTCCGTGACCCATTTGAACCCGCAAGGGTGGGCCTCGGCGGCATTTCCGCCCATGATCAGTACTACGTCCGCGTTCTTGATGTCGACCCAATGGTTCGTCATCGCTCCACGGCCAAACGTCGGGGCAAGACCTGCCACCGTCGGGCCATGTCAGACACGGGCTTGGTTATCGAATGCCAACATCCCCATGCTGCGCACGGTCTTGTGCGTGATGTAGCCCACCTCGTTGCTGCTTGCCGAGGCGGCCAGCATGCCGGTGGTCAGCCACCGGTTGACCGTCTTGCCGTCTTCCGTCTTCTCGACGAAGTTGGCGTCACGGTCGGCCTTCATGAGCTTGGTGATGCGCGTCAGGGCGTCGTCCCACGACATCCGCACCCACTTGTCCGTACCGGGCGCCCGGTATTCCGGGTACTTCAGGCGGTTGGGACTATGGATGAAGTCGATCAGGGCCGCGCCCTTGGGACAGAGCGTGCCGCGGTTGACCGGGTGATCGGGATCGCCCTCGATGTGGACGATGCTGGCGCGCGCATTCTTGGCGCCATCGCCCAGGCCGTACATCAAGAGGCCACAGGCGACCGAACAGTAGGGACAGGTATTGCGCGTTTCGGTCATGCGCGCAAGCTTGTACTGACGGACTTCCGCCATGGCCGTGCCGGGGGCAGCCCCCAGCAATGCCAGACTGGAGCCTGCCAGCGTCGCACCTGTCACCTTGAAGAACTGGCGGCGGTTCATGTTGACCATGAAACACTCCTCTCCGGGTGAGTGACGGAAGCCAAGGGCCGGCCCGACGGGAAAGCCCTACGAATTCCAAGGATATTTAACGCGAAGTATATGCCCAGAACCCGTCCCCGCGCCACGGGCCGGACGGACGAGCCGCAAACCGGGAATTTGACGGCCTGATCCCGGTTTTTCGCGGATTTTGGATGATCGCGAGACTGTTACCAATGCCGGCGCCCCCTGCCAATCCCTTGGTGCGCCGCCGCAATCGCCGATATCGCGCCGGTCTTGCAACCATCGCGCGAATATATTCGACGCGAAATTTCTCCACTCGTACCATCCGATCCATCCACGTTGCCACGGCTTGCCGCTGTGACTCGCCACGCAAAGGCGACGGGTTCAAGGATCCTGGAGACGAGATGCAAGAATCTATCCATGATGTGGCCGTGATCGGCCTGGGCGCAATGGGCGCCGCGACGCTTTTTCAGCTCGCGGAACGCGGCCAGCGCGTCATCGGCATCGAACGGTTCCAGCCGGGGCACGATCGCGGCTCGTCGCACGGGGAGTCGCGGGCGATCCGCCTGGGCTACTCGGAAAGTCCGCAATACGTGCCATTGCTGCGGCGCGCCTACGCGTATTGGCGCGAGCTCGAGCAGTTGACGGGTGAAACGCTGCTGCTGACTTCCGGGATCCTGGAGATGGGCATGCCAGGCAGCCGATTGGTGGCGGGCACGCTCAAGGCGAGCGAGCAATATGGACTGGACCACGAGGTGCTGAGCCCGCGCGAAGTTCAGCGCCGCTATCCCGCCATTGAATTGCCGCAAGACTATTCCTCGGTCTGGCAGCCGGATGCCGGGATCCTGCGGTCCGATGCCATCAATGCACTGCATATCCGCCATGCGATCGCCCAGGGAGCGCAAGTCGTGACGAACGCGCGCGTGCTGGCCATCGAGCCCCGGGCCGGCGTCGTGCGACTGGTCCTGGACGACGGGCGCGCCATCGAAGCCGGATCGGTGGTCGTCTGCGCGGGGCCGTGGACGAGCGATCTGGTGCCATCCCTGAAGTCCACGCTCACGCTCACGCGGGCGGTCTCCTGCTGGTACCGACCCAAGCGGCCCGAGCTGTTCAAGTCCGGCGCGCTGCCCGTCTTCATGATTGATGACGGGCGCGATTTCTTCTACGGCTTCCCGGACTTTGGCGATGTCGGCCTGAAGTGTGGCTCGCACTATGGAACCGGGCAGATCCAGCATGCCGATCTGGCGCGACAAGACGCATCGGCGCCAGATGAAAACCACACGCGCGACTATCTTGAACGCTACATGCCCGAAGGCGCCGGCCCGCTGCTTGGCATGAAGACGTGCCTGTACACCATGACCCCGGATACGGATTTCATCATCGACACGTCACCGGAGGACGATCGCATCGTGGTCGTCTCTCCGTGCTCGGGGCATGGCTTCAAGTTCGCCGGCGTCGTCGGCGAGATCGCTGCCGACCTGGCGATCAGCGGTGACACGGAGCAGGACATCTCGCGATTCCGCATCGACCGATTTCCGGCCTGAGGGCTGCGCGCCGCACAGCCCCCTCTGGCTCGACGCTATATGGAGCGTCCCAGGCCGCCATCGACCCGCAGGTTCTGTCCGGTGATGTAACCCCCGCCCTCGGAAGCCAGAAACGCCACGGTCGCGGCGATTTCAGCGGTGCTTCCATAGCGTTTCATGGGAACGCCATCGCGGCGCTCGATGACCGTCGGCAGGCTGTCGATCCAACCGCATTGAATGTTGTTCATGCGCACGTTGTCGGCGGCATAGGTATCCGCGAAGACCTTAGCGTAGGCGGCAAGTCCTGCCCGGAACACCGCGGACGTCGGGAATCCCGCAACCGGCTCGAAGGCCGCGACCGATGAAAAATTGATGATCGAACCCGATTTCTGCGCCTGCATGATCGGGGCCACGATGCGAACCGGACGAATGACATTCATCAGATAGATATCCAAGCCCAGGTGCCACTGCTCGTCAGTGATTTCCAGAACCGGCCCGCGCGGCCCGTGGCCGCCGCTGTTGACCAGCACGTCGATGCGCCCCCACTGCCGCATGACCGCATCGACCAGGCGCTGCAAATCGTCATTCGATTGATTGGAGCCGGTCACGCCGATCCCGCCCAGTTCATTCGCCAGCGCTTCGCCTTTTCCGGAGGACGAGAGAATCGCCACCTTGAAACCTTCCGTCGCCAGGCGCTTGGCGGCTGCCGCGCCCAAGCCGCTTCCGCCGGCGGAAATGAGCGCCACTTTTTCCATTGACATGTGAAAGTCCTTTTTCATTGACTATGTGGACAAGACTCAGAGCCGCCCATCCCCGGGCATGGCAAGCCGCTTGCACGGGACCTTCGGCCCGCCTTCGATTTCAATCCAGCGGTCTTCCCCGAAGGTCCCGCAGGCCGAATGCCGCCAGGCCGCTTATGACGCAAAGCGCCACGACATACCAATTGAACAGGTCGGGCATTCCTTTACTGGCGAGCCAGGAGCCGAGATACGGCGCGGTGCCGCCAAACACGGCAATGGAAACGTTGTAGGGCACCCCCCAGCCGATCGCGCGCACGCTGGTTGGAAACTGCTCGGCGAAGCTGGCGGCGACCGCGCCGCTGCCCAGTCCGATCAGGCTCATCGCGGCCACCATGATCCATGGCAGCGATTCAGGATTGCCCAGCGCATAATGAATCATGGGTATGAACAATGCCGCGAACAGCAGCCACGAACTCCCGAGCACGAGCCGACGACCCACAAGGTCCGCAAGCGCGCCACTGATAGGCATAGACACGCTATAGGCAATCAATCCGAACGTGCTCGCGAGAAATGATGTCGATGCGGATATGCGACCACTGGCTCGCAACAGGTTGGGAATGTAGGCAGCCCAGATATAGAACGCCATCGTCGTGCCGATCGCAAGGAAAAAGACTCGCAACACGCCCGGCCAATGATTGAGCATGACGGCGCGCAGGCTGCCCCGGTCTTTCTTTGACGTGGTTCGAGCGGCGCGCT
Source organism: Achromobacter sp. 1011791174 (assembly GCF_059760925.1). Taxonomy (NCBI): domain Bacteria; kingdom Pseudomonadati; phylum Pseudomonadota; class Betaproteobacteria; order Burkholderiales; family Alcaligenaceae; genus Achromobacter; species Achromobacter sp. 1011791174. Next base: position 24,098 of record NZ_JCBANH010000035.1, on the reverse strand, counting down.
TGAAAACTTCCGACTCTCCGATCGAGCGCCGCAGATAGAGGCCGAAGATGCCAAGCAACGCGCCCAGCACGAACACCAGCCTCCAGCCGTAACTTTCCATCTGGTCCTTCGGCAACAGATAGGTCAGGAAGGTTCCCGTCAACGACGCGCATAACGTCCCCAGCCCAACGCTGATGTAGAAGAAACTGCCGCTGAAGCCGCGACGGTGCAAGGGCGCCGATTCGACGATATAGCTGCCGCCTGACGATGTTTCACCGCCCATGGCCAGCCCCTGCATCAGGCGCGCCAACAGGAGCATGGCGGGGGCCAACCAGCCCGCCTGTTGAAAGGACGGGACGATCGCGATCATCAGGCTTCCCGTGGCCATGAGGAAAATCGTCGCGGCCAACGCATTCTTGCGGCCATACCGATCCGCATAGATTCCGAAGATGAAGCTCCCCAGCGGCCGCACGAAAAAGCCGATGGCGAAGACGGCGAATGTTGAAAGCAACGCCCCCAGCGGATCACCCGAGGGAAAGACCAGGCGCGAAAGATAGCTGGCGAAGAGCGCGTAGGCGAACCAGTCGAAGCACTCGACGAAATTGCCAATCGCGCCGGCCATCACCGCGCGGTTCACGGAAGATGGCGGACTAGTATCTCCCTGCTGTTCGCGCACCCCATGCCCAGGCGCGTCGGGGTCGATACTCTTGAGCGAGCTGTCCATTTCTCAGCCTTTCATTCAGATGCCTGTTTCAGGAAAAGACACTCGAATCGGGGCTGACGAGAAGGGCGCGATGGCAGATGTTCTCGTCCGGAAAAACGCTCCGCGAAACCCGTCCTTGAATGCCCCAGACTCGCACGGCATGCTTCGACGCTGCTTCGACGCAAGTTAGCTGTCGCCCGGGAAAGAGTCCAAGACAATCATTCAACCGCTGCTATCGCGCGAATGTATGCGACGCGCCCGCCGCGCAAGTTGCGCAACTTGCGCACGCGCGGGCATGGCAAGGCCGGCCATGCGCAAGCCGGCAATCTGACGGCCGGATCCCGGCTTTTCGCGGATTTTGGACAATCGCGGGACTGGTACCATTGCCCGCGAACCCCGCAAGTCCGTTGGAGCGCCGATGCGCCGCGTTGCCCCGCTGATCCTGTCCCTGTCCCTGGCCGCCGTCTGGCCATCCCTGGCGCCGGCCGCGCCGCCGGCCCCGACCCCGGCCGCGGCCGCCACCGAGGCCGCGCACCAGGCCGCGATGGAAGGCTATCTGTACTTCTACCCGCTGCTGGTCATGGATCTGACGCGACGCCAGGCCGCCCATCCCTCGCAGAACACGCCGCCCAACGCCTACGCCTTCGTGCGCGGCCTGCCCCAGGCCGGCGCCGCCGCCCCCTGGGCCAATCCCGACATGCTGCGCGGCACGGCCTGGCTGGACCTGAGCGCCGGCCCCGTGGTGCTGTCCGTGCCCGACACCGGCGGCCGGCTGTACACGCTGACGCTGGTGGACCTGTGGAACGACGCTTTCGCCGTCCTGGGCAAGCGCAGCACCGGCACCGCCAAGGGCAACACCGTGCTGGTGCCGCCCGGCTGGAGCGGCACCCTGCCGTCCGGCATGCCGCGCATCGACGCGCCCACCACCCATGTCCTGGCCCGGCTGCTGATCCAGGCCGACGGTCCGGCCGAGTACCCGGCGGTGCACGCCCTGCAGGATGGCTTCGTGATCACGCCGCTGTCGCAATGGAACCTGCCGCCGCAGGCGCAACGCGTGCGCGCCGACGGCGCGCTGAACATGAAGGTCTCGCCGCGCGAGCAGGTCGAGTCGCTGCCGACCGACGCCCTGTTCGCCTACGCCGCCGAGCTGCTGCGCCGGAACCCGCCACACGCCGCCGACCAGCCCGTGCTGGCCCGGCTGCGCGGCGAGGGGCTGATCCCCGGCCGCCCCTTCGACTTCGACAAGCTGGACCATCCCGCCAAACAAGGCATGCGCCGGGGCCTGCGGGCCGCGCGCGAGCGCATGCAGGCCGCCGCCGGCGCCACGCTGCGCGAGGCCAATGGCTGGCAGCGGGAAGCGGGCGGCGTCGGTGTGTACGGCAATGCCTACATGCGCCGCGCGCTGGCCGCCCAGGCCCAGCCCGGCGCCAGCCTGCCGGAGGACCTGACCACGCTGCTGCTGGCCGCCGACAGCCGGGGCGAGGCCGTGGACGGCTCGCGCCGCTATCACCTGCGCTTCGCCAGCGGCCAGTTGCCGCCGGCCGGCGCCTTCTGGTCGCTGGCGGCCTACGACGCCCAGGGCCTGCTGGCGCCCAACGCGCTGAACCGCCAGGCGCTCGGCAGCCGCGACCCGCTGCGCTACAACGAGGACGGCTCGCTGGACCTGGTCCTCGGCCACGAAGCGCCCGCGCCCGAGCAGCAGTCCAACTGGCTGCCGCTGCCGGCCTCCGGACCCGCGCAATTGCTGCTGCGCGTCTACCAGCCTGGCCCGGCGCTGCTGGACGGACTCTGGACGCCGCCACCGCTGCTGGCGGAAACGCCGCCGGAGGTCACCGCCGAGGCCGCCCCGGCGCCGGCGGCACCCGCGACCGACCCCGCCCCCGAGACCGGGGCAAGCGCGCCAGCGGCTTCCGCCACGACCGCCACATCGTCCGCCCCGGCGACCCCGCCGGCCAAACCGGCGGTCCAGGGCAAGGCCAAGCCGCAAGCGCAGTCCCAGCCGGGCCGCTGACCGGCGGCGCCGTGCGCGCGAGGCGGCGTCGCCGCCGTGCCGGCGCAGGCATGGCCCGCCCCATCCGCCCGCGAAAAAGACGGCGGCGCGCCCCCGCCAGCCGCTACCATATTCATTTCAGCAATCAGGAGCGCCCGACATGGACGACGCCTTCAGCCACCAATTGTCGATGACCATCCTGATGACGCCAGACATGGCGAACTTCTCAGGCAATGTGCACGGCGGCACCATCCTCAAATACCTGGACCAGGTGGCCTACGCCTGCGCCAGCCGCTACGCAGGCCACTACGTGGTGACCCTGTCGGTCGACCAGGTGGTGTTCCGCGAACCCATCCATGTGGGCGAGCTGGTGACCTTCCTGGCGGCGGTGAACTTCACCGGCCGCACCTCGATGGAGATCGGCATCAAGGTCGTGACCGAGGACATCCGCAAGAAGCTGGTGCGCCACACCAACAGCTGTTACTTCACGATGGTGGCGGTGGACGAGCACGGCGTGCCCGCCGAAGTGCCGCCGTTGAATCCGGGCACGCTGGAGGAAAAGCAGCGCTTCGTGGCCGCGCGGCTGCGGCGCGAGCTGCGCCAGGAAATGGAACGCCGCCACGGCGAGATCAAGCGCGAAACCACGCACGACGCCGGCAACGCCGGCTGAAGACCCGCGCGGCGGCGTTCAATCCGTTCCGGATCCCGCCTGCGCCAGGGGCTCCAGGCACAGCCGCAGGATGCGCGCGACCTCGCGGCTCGCCTGCGTCGTCGGCCGGACCTCGGACATGGCCAACGTGATGCCGCGCCGGATGCCGGGCTCGACGATCCGCGCGGCCGCCAGCGCGCCGGCCTGCATATCCCGCAGGGCCGCGTGCTCGGCCAGCACGGCGTAGAGCCCGCCCTGCAGCACCATGTGTTTCTGCAGCGCCAGGGAATCGCATTCCAGCGCCACCGTCAGCGTCACGCCCATGCGGCGCGCGAGCTGGTCCATCTGGCGCCGGAAGGCGCTGGGCGCGCCGGCCAGCACCAGCGGCAGGCCCTGCAACCCGGCGAAGGGCACGGTCCGGCGGCCCGCGACCCAGCTGTCCGGCGCGCCGACCAGCAGGTGCCGGGCGGTGAACAGCGCGCTGTCGCGGCGGCGCGCGCCGCGGCCGCTGCGCGGCAGGATGCCGATGTCGACCTCGCCGTTCTCCAGCCACTCGTCGACCGCCGCGCCCACGCCATCGCGCACGCGCAGGCGGATGCCCGGATAGCGCCGGCTCAGCTCCAGATAGGCGCGCGACAGGTACTGCGGATCGATCGAGGACAGCACGCCGATGCAGACCTGACCGGCCGGCTGCTCGACCTGCCGCGCCAGATCCTGGCCCAGCGCCTCGCCCGCCTCCAGCCAGGCCAGCACGCGCGGATACAGGCGGCGCCCGGCCTCGGTCAGGGCCACGCCGCGACCCGTGCGCAGGAACAGGCGGCCGCCGCAGGCCTGCTCCATCGCCGCCAGCTGGCGGCTGACGGCCGACTGCGCGCCATCGCGCAGGGCGGCGACCTTGGTCAGGCTGCCCAGATCGGCGATCTGGATGAACAAGCGCCATTGATCCAGCGTCAACGTAGCCATGAGGCACCCGGGAGAGAAGACGCGCGCGGCGTCAGACATGACAAAAAAAGTATATCTGCTATCGCCGTCATGCCCTGTTTTCGCAAACCACGGCGTCCTAGACTGGCCGGGATCCGTATCCGCGAGACGCCCCCATGCCCCATCCGCCCAACGTGCTCTTCATCATGGTCGACCAATGGCCCGGCGCCCTGCTGGGCAGCGCCGGCCATCCCGTCATCCAGACGCCGACGCTGGACCACCTGGCCCGCCTGGGCACCCGCTATCCGCGCGCCTATGCTGAATGCCCGATCTGCATCCCGGCGCGACGCAGCGTGATGACCGGCACCTCGCCGCGCGGCCACGGCGACCGCAATTTCGCTCCCGCGCTGCCCATGCCCGCGCTGCCCACGCTGGCCCAGCGCTTTCGCGACGGCGGCTACCAGGCCTACGCGGTGGGCAAGATGCACCTGTACCCGCAGCGCGACCGCATCGGCTTCGACGACATCCTGCTGGCCGAGGAAGGCCGCTCGCCACTGGGCGCGGTGGACGACTACGACATGTACCTGGCCGAACAGGGCGCGGCGGGCGAGCAGTACCTGCACGGCATGAACAACAACGACTATCTGCACCGCCCCTGGCACCTGCCGGAACGCCTGCACGTCACCAACTGGACCACCCGCGAGGCCGCCCGGATGATCAAGCGGCGCGATCCGCGCCGGCCGGCCTTGTGGCATGTCTCCTACACCCATCCGCATCCGCCGCTGGTGCCGCTGGCCGCCTACCTGGATCTGTATGGGCGCGACGCCATCGACCTGCCCGCGCGCGCCGCCTGGGAACAGCGCTGGGACCAGGACGCGGACGCGATTCCGCCCGCCCTGCGCAGCATCCGCGAGCACTGGCCCATCGGCGACGACCCCGCCCGGCTGCGCGCCATCCGGCGCGCCTTCTACGCGCTGTGCAGCCACATCGACCATCAACTGCGCGTGCTGCTCGGCACCCTGCGCGAGGAAGGACTGCTGGACGATACCGTCATCCTGTTCTGCGGCGACCATGGCGACATGCTGGGCGACTTCGGCCTGTGGGCCAAGCGCCTGTTCTACGAAGGCTCGGCGCGCGTGCCCATGATCCTGGTCGGCGCGGCCGGCGATGCGCGCGTGCCCGCCGGCCAGGTGGACGAGCGGCTGGTGGGCCTGCAGGACGTCATGCCCACCCTGCTGTCGCTGGCCGGGCTGCCGGTCCCCGCCACGGTGGAAGGCCTGCCCATGACGGGCGAGCGGCGCCGCGACATTCTTTATGGCGAATGCAAGGAAGACCGGCTGGCGACCCGCATGGCGCATGACGGCCGCCACAAGCTGATCTGGTACCCGGCCGGCAACGTTGTGCAGCTGTTCGACCTGCAGGCCGACCCGCGCGAATGCCGCGACCTGTCCGAGGCGGCGCAGTACGCGCTCATCCGCCAGCGCCTGGAACAGGCGCTGGTCGAACGGGCCTGGGGCGTGGACCGGGACTGGATTTCCGCGGGCCGGCTGACCGGCTTCCCGGCTCCCGCCGCGCCGCCGCGCGCGGACCGCCAGTTCGGCGGCCAGCGCGGCCTGCACTATCCGCAACCGCCCCTGAGCGATCCCACCCGGACGGTGGGATCGCCGGGCTGAGACGCGCGCCCGGCCCCGCGCCGGCGACGACAACGACAAGGGAGACTGCATCATGAGCTGTGCCAAAACGCTGCTGGCCATCGGCCTGGCATTCTGCGCGCCCCTGGCGGGCGCCGCCGGCCCGGGGCCGTCCTGGCCGGGCGACAAGCCCATCCGGCTGATCGTGCCCTATCCCGCCGGCGGCAACGCCGACATGATCGGCCGCGTGTTCGCGCGGGCGCTGGGCGACAGACTGGGGCAGACCTTCATCGTCGACAACCGCCCCGGCGCGGGCGGTTCGATCGGGACCGGCATCGCGGCCAAGGCCGAGCCCGACGGCCATACGCTGCTGCTGGGCGACATCGCCACGCACGCCATCAACCGGCTCTCGATGCCCAATCTGCCCTATGACGCGCAGCGCGATTTCGTGCCCGTCGCGCGCCTGACCAGCGTCTCGCTGCTGCTGGTCGCCACGCCCAAGACCGGCTTCAAGACCGCCGGCGACTTCATCGCCTACGCCAAGGCCCATCCCGGCAAGCTGAGCTACGCCACCGGCGGCATCGGCACGCCCAGCCAGCTCGCGATGGAGATGCTGCGCGGCGCGGCCGGCATCGACCTGCTGGCCGTGCCCTACAAGGGCAGCGCGCCCGCGCTCAACGACGTGGCCTCGGGCCAGGTGGATGTGATGATCGACGGCGCCGCCGCGCCGCTGGTCAAGGGCGGCAAGCTGGACCTGCTGGCCGTCACCGCCGATCGCTCCCCGGCCTTCCCCGACACGCCGACGCTGGCCGAAGCCGGCCTGCCCGGCTTTCGCTTCGCGTCCTGGCATGGCGTGTTCGCGCCCCGGGGCACGCCCCCGGCCGTGGTCGACGCGCTGGCCGCCGCGATCGCCGAGGCGGCGCGCGACGAAGGCTTGCGCAGGCAATTCCAGGAACAGGGCATCGCGCTGGACACCCGCGCCAGCGCGGCGTTCGCCAGCTTCCTGGACGAACAGCGCGAGTCGATCGAGACGCTGGCTCGCGAACGCGGGCTGCGCCTGGCGCAGTGAGTCCGCGCGCCGCGCCAGTTCAGACCTGGCCGGCCTGTGCCGGCGGCTTGGGCGCCGCCGTTTCCGGATCGCGCTGGCGACCCGTCATGCGCTTGAGCGCCAGCCATTGCTGCGACCAGAAACCGCGACCGTAGTCGCGTCCGCCCTGCTCGGGCAGCTGGTCATGGATGCCGGTGGGACCGTAGTTCGTGCCGAAGCGCGCGGTGCGGAACAGCACGTCCCAGATCGGGAACAGCGCGGCGAAGTTGTAGCCGCCGGCCGGGCCCGGCGACGAGGCGTCGTAGGCGATGGAATGGTGATGCCGGTGAAAGCGCGGGCTGACCAGCAGGCGTTCGCCGATGGCACCGAAATGCAGGCGCAGATTGGCGTGCGAGAAGCTCTGCGCCAGCTGGGTGATCGCCACCACCGCCACGAACTGCGCCGGCGGCACGCCCACCAGCTGCGACACGAACACCACGACCACGTCGCGCAGCATGTCGTCCAGCAGATGGTTGCGGTCGTCGCTCCAGATCGTCATCTGGCGCTGGCTGTGGTGCACCGCGTGCAGCGACCAGAGCCAGCCGAAGCGATGCTGGGCGCGATGGTAGAAGTAATCGACCGCGTCGAACAGCAGCAGGTAGATGATCAGGCTGACCCAGGCGCGGTCGGTCACGCCCGGCCAGTACTGGTCCAGCTGGAACGGCGCGAAACCCCAGACGTGCAGCTGGCCGAACACGCTGTCCCACAGCGGGTCCACGGTGAAGAACAGCGCCAGGCGGAACACGCCCAGCCGGTGGATCAGCGTGTAGAGCACGTCGATGCCGATCTGGCGGCGGTCGGTCACGGGCTCGACCGGGCGCAGGCGCTGCAACGGGCCGAACACCAGCACCAGCAGCGCGATCTGCAGCAGGCCGACCAGCAGCCACATGGTGGCGTCGTAGCCGTCCTCGATGAAGTTGCTCAAGCCCAGATGAAACAGCGCGGGCTGCACGAGGGTCTCGAAGAGCCATTGCTGGCACTCCCCGAACCATTGACTAAGCGTATCCATGATCAGTGATGCGTGGCGATCCAGCCCTTGTAGGCCGGATGCGTATCCAAGGTGGCAAAACAATAGCCCTTGCGCTGCAAGCCTTCAACCAGCGGCTCCAGCACGGCGGGGGCCCAGGGGTCCTGGCGCGACCAGATGCCCAGGTGGGCCAGCAGGATGTCGCCGGGCTTGATGTTGCGCAGCGCCTGCTCCAGCAGGCGGGCGTTGGGGAATTTGTCGCTGGGCAGCTCGTCGCCCAGGAAACCGGCCTGCGCCCAGCCCACGTACTCGTAGCCGCATTCGCGCGCCGCCTTGAGCAGCGCCGGCGAGGTCTTGCCGCCCGGCGCGCGGTACAGGGGCAGCATGGCGTGGCCGGTCATCTGCGTGAAGCGCGCGGACGAGCGCTTGATTTCTTCGCAATACTGCTGCGCGGTCCAGGTCTGGACCTTGCCCGTCTGCGGACCGGCGCTGGGCTTGACGCGGAACTTGCCGTCCGGCAGGTCGCCCTGCCAGTAGACGTGGTCGTAGGTGTGCGAGCCGAAGGCATGGCCCTCGGCGGCGCGCGCCTTCCACCAGGGCGCCCACTGGTCGTCCAGGCTGGCGCCGTCGGTCAGCGTGCGTTCGTTGGCCAGGAAGAACGTGACCTTGACGTGATGCCGGGCCAGCACGTCGGCCACCAGCGGGGCCACGCCCATGTGGCCGGTATCGAAGGTCAGGTAGACGGGCTTGTCGCAAACGGCCGCCGGGGCCGGCCCGGCGGCACCGGCCAGCGCCGGCAGCAGCGCGGCCAGGCAGGCCGCCGCCGCCCGCTTCGACGGCTCAGCGCGTCGGCGCATGGTTCAGCGTCCAGACGCCGTGCGGCGACTTGCCGACCGGCACCTGCTGCACGACCTTCTTCTGCTCCAGATCGACCACGGTCAGCTTGCGCGCCCAGCGCGACGTGACCAGCAGGGTCTTGCCGTCGGCCAGCACGTCCATGCAGTCCGGGCCGCCCGGCACCGCGAAGGTGTCGGTCACGGCCAGCGTCTGCAGGTCGATGCGGCTGATGGAATTGGCGGTGCGGTTGCTGACGAACAGGTGGCGCTTGTCGCCCTGCGCGCGGAAGGCGTGCGCGCCGGCCGCCGTCTTGATGCGCGTGACCAGCTTGGCCGGGCCGTTGCTCACGTCATACGCCTCGACGTAGGAATCGCCGGTCAGGGCCACCAGCAGCGTCTTCTGGTCGGGCGTGAGGAACACGTCGGCCGGCGTCTTGCCCACCGACACGGTCCACTTCGGCGTCTGCGTGGCCAGGTCGATGGCGATCAGCTGGTCGCTGTCCTGCAGCGTGACGTAGGCCGTGGTGCTCTTGGCGTCGATCATGATGTGGCTGGGCGTCTTGCCCGCCGGGATGCGCTTGACCAGCTTCAGGTCGAAGCCCTTTTCCAGCGGCTTCCAGGCATAGATGTCGATGTGGTCCAGGCGGTTCGCGGCGGTGACGAACCACTTCATGTCGGGCGAGAACTGCAGCTGGTAGGGATCGACGATGCCGGTCAGCGTGCGCTGCACTTCGCCGGTCTTGGGATCCATCAGCGTGATCGAGTCGCCGGTGGCGTTGGCCACCATGAGCGACTTCTCGTCGGGCGTCAGGTACAGGTGGTGCGGCTCCTTGCCGGTGGGCACGCGGCGCACTTCCTTGTACGAAGCGGGATCGACGATGCTGACGTTGGCGTCCAGCGAATTCAGGACGAAGATGGGGGCCGAGGCCGCCGCGGCGCTAAGCGCCATCCCTGCGCCGAACAGGGCGCAGCGGACAAAATGCATGGGATTCAATTTCAAGGTCCGGCAAGGGGGGATCTGGCTCCGATCCCGGTGCCCGACATTTTGGCATAGCGGCAGGATAAAAAAGCGACGGCGCAGGGTTTGGAAACAATCCCCGGCGGCTGTTGCTGGGTCGCAACAACCGCCGGCCAGCCCCGCTGCGCGCCGCCGCGTGACGCGGCCGCCACATGAAGCCGCTACAAGGTTGCGGCCCCCGCGTCAAAGCTTGGCGACCGACACCTCGGTGGCCTTGACGAAGGCCAGCACCTCGGTGCCCACCTGCAGGTCCAGTTCCTTGACCGAACGGGTCGTGATCACCGAGGTGACGATGCCCGCCGGCGTGTCCACGTCCACCTCGGACACCACCGGGCCGAGGATGATCTCCTTGATCTTGCCGCGGAACTGGTTGCGGGCGTTGATGGATTGAATGCTCATGACTTGCTCCCGAATTGAGAAATACAAGGAAAATCCGCGCCCGCCGTTGCCGGCGCGGGCAATGCTAAATCGCCAGCTTGAGGTGCCGGATGGGAATCACCTGCGCCAGCGGCCGCGGCTCCTCTTCCGGCTGGCGCAGGACCACCCGCAGCACGCGCGCCTCCAGCGCGGCGAAGGCGGCCGAACCGCGCGCGCGCGGACGCGTCAGCGGCACGCGCTCGTCCAGCGCCACCCCGCCCTCGTCCAGCACCAGGATGCGGTCCGCCAGCGCCACGGCCTCGCCCACGTCGTGCGTCACCAGCACGGACGTGAAGCCGTCGCGCCGCCACAGCGTCTCGATCAGCTGCTGCATGTCGATGCGCGTGAGCGCGTCCAGCGCGCCCAGCGGCTCGTCCAGCAGCAGCAGGCCCGGCCGGTGCACCAGCGCCCGCGCCAGCGCGACCCGCTGACGCTGCCCGCCCGACAGCTGCGCCGGCCAGTCGCCGCCCCGGTCGCCCAGGCCGACCTGGCGCAGCACCGCCGCGGCCTGCGCCCGCTCCCGGCGCGGCAGGCCCAGCGCCACGTTGTCCAGCACCGACTTCCACGGCAGCAGCCGTGCGTCCTGGAACATGATGCGGACCCGGTCGTCGGCGCCCCACTGAGGAAACCCGTCGAACAGCACCGGCGCGCGCGCGGGCGGTCCGCCCTGCTCGCCGCTGGGCGCTTCCAGCCCCGCCAGCAGGCGCAGCAGCGTGCTCTTGCCGCAGCCGCTGCGCCCGACCACCGCCACGAACTCGCCGGCGGCCAGCTCCAGGTCCAGGCCGCGCAGCACCACGCGCTCGCCGTAGCGCTTGCCCAGCTTGCGCAGCGTCACGCCCAGCGGCGGCGTCGGTCCCGGCTCGGCCTGCGCCGCCCGGGCGTCCGCGCCGGCCTCGGGCCCCGTGCGGGCCGGCCCGTCCAGGTGCCGCAGCAACTCGAACTCGTTGGGGTTGATGAACATGACGGCAGCCTCCCGATACCCGATCCTGCCCGCGCCCGGCCGCGCGGCCCTCAGCGGGACGCCTCCAGCTTGCGCTGGTCGTCGGTCTTGACGAAGCCGGCGAAGGATTTCTCGGTCACGGCCAGGAACTCGCGCGAGCGGTAGGCCGCCGCGATGTCCTGCACATAGGGCCTGGACAGATCGGCCGTGCGCACCGCCACCAGGTTCTGGTAGGTGGGCGTGGTCTTTTCCAGCGCCAGCGCCTCGGTCAGCTTGAGCCCGGACGCCAGCGCGAAATTGCCGTTGACGAAGGAATAGTCGGTGTCCTCCAGCGAGCGCGGCAACTGAGCCGCCTCCAACGGGATGAGCTTGATCTTCTTCGGATTGGCGGCCACGTCCTTCTCCGACACCTGCAGCGGGTCGTAGCCCTCGCGCAGCTTGATCCAGCCCAGCTCCTGCAACACCACCAGCGCGCGCGCCTGATTGGTGGGATCGTTGGGCACGGCCACGCTCACGCCCTCGGGCGCGGCGTCCACGCTCTTGTATTTCCGGCTGTAGATGGCGATCGGCGCGGTCGGCACCTTCACCAGCTCCGACAACTCCAGCTTGTTCTTGGCCGCGAAGTTCTTCAGATAAACCACGTGCTGGAACGCATTGGCGTCCAGCGCGCCCTGCGCCAGCGCGAAGTTGGGCTGCACATAGTCGTTGAACTCGACCACGCGCACCGTGTAGCCCTGCTTTTCCAGGATGGGCTTGATGCCCAGCTTGATCTGGTCGCTGTAGGGACCGGCGGTGGCGCCAAAGACGATTTCCTTCTTGGCCGGATCGGCCGCGACGGCGGCGCCGGACAGGGCCAGCGCGGCGACGGCGACGGCCAGTTGACGGAGGGAGAGCTTGCGCAAGACGGACATGGACGACCTCGGAATGGCGTAGGGGAATCAGCGTTTGTCGATGCGCCGGGCGATGGTGTTGCCGGCGAACTGGATGATCTGCACCAGCACGACCAGCAGCGCTACGGTCAGCGCCATCACGTCGGTCTGGAAACGGTAATAGCCGTAGCGGATGGCCAGGTCGCCGATGCCGCCGCCGCCCACCACGCCGGCCACGGCCGAGTAGGACAGGAAGCTAACCGCCAGCACGGTCAGCGCCAGCACCAGGCCGGAACGCGCTTCCACCAGCAGCACGCGCCGCACGATCTGCAGCTCCGACGCGCCGGCGGCATGCGCGGCCTCGATCACGCCGCGCGGCACTTCGCGCAGCACCTGCTCGACCAGCCGCGCGAAATACGGAATGGCGGCGAAGGACAGCGGCACGGCCGCGGCCACCGGACCGATCGAAGTGCCGGCGATGACGCGCGTGAACGGCACCAGCGCCACCAGCAGGATGATGAAGGGAAAGGACCGCACGGTATTCACCGTCCAGCTCAGCAGCCGGTGCAGCACGGGGCGGTCCAGCGACTGGCCCGGCCCGGTCAGGAACACCAGCACGCCGAGCGGCCCGCCCAGCAGGATGGACGCGGACAGCGCGATCGCCAGCATCAGGAAGGTCTGGCCGATCGCCACGCCCAGCTCGGGCAGCAATTGCACGAAGGTATCCAGCATCACGCCACCTCTTCATAGGGATGGGCGGCCTCGCGGATGAGTTCGCGCCCCAGCGCCGAACTCAGGTTCACGTGCGCGCCCGTGATCTCGGCCTGCTCCAGCACGCGGCCGTTCTCCATCACCGCCACATGGCGGCACAGCGCGCGCACCACGGCCAGCTCGTGCGTCACGATGACGATGGTCACGCCCAGCCGCCGGTTGATGTCGCGCAGCACGCCCAGCACCGAGCGGGTGGTTTCGGGATCCAGCGCGGAGGTGGGCTCGTCGCACAGCAGCACCGCCGGTTCGCTGGCCAGCGCGCGGGCGATGGCCACGCGCTGCTTCTGGCCGCCGGACAGCTGCGCCGGATGGCTGGCGGCCTTGTCCGCCAGCCCCACGATCTCCAGACACTCGCGCACCCGCGCGGCGATCTGTTCGCGGTTGCGGCCGCCGTGCACGCGCAGCGGGAAGGCGACGTTCTCGAACACGGTCTCGTTCTGCAGCAGGTTGAACTGCTGGAAGATCATGCCGATGTTCTGGCGCGCGGCGCGCAGCGCGGACTTGCCCAGGCCGGTCAGCTCGGTGCCGGCCACGTACACGGCGCCGTGGTCGGGCCGCTCCAGCAGGTTGATCAGGCGCAGCAGCGTGGACTTGCCGGCGCCGCTCTTGCCGATGATGCCGAAGGTGTCGCCGGCGCGGATCGACAGCGACACGTCGCAAACCGCGTCGAAGCGGCCCGCCGGCAGGCGGAAGGATTTGCTCACGGCGTCCAGCCGGATCACGGGCTGGGGCACGGTGGAAAGCGGGGAAAGCGTCGCGCTCTGGGTCATCGGGTAAATCCGGGAAATGGCGGTCGGTTCATCATCGGGACAGGCCTGGGGTCAGGAATACGGCGTGGGTTCGGGCAACTGATCCAGCAGCGCGTAGCGGCCCAGGTCGCGGATCTTGTAGGCCACGGGATCGTGCAGCGTGTGCACGCGCGCGTTGCGCCAGTGGCGGTCCAGGCCGTGGCGGTTGTGGGTGGAGCTGGCGCCGGTCACGTCGAACAGCTCGGCGCCCACCGACAGCGCGGCGCGATGCGCCAGCACCTTGGCCTGCGCGCCGGCCACGGCGACGCGGCCGCGCTCCTCGGCGGTGACGGACGGGCCGCGCGCCAGCGCCTCGTCCAGCGCCTGCGCCGCCTGGTCGGCCAGCGCGCGGGCCGCCTGCAGCGACAGCCAGAACTCGCCGAAGCGCTCCTGCACATAGGGATCGTCGGCGTGGCGCTCCACGCCCGAGGCGAACCACGGCCGGGCGGCGTCGCGCACATAGCCGCGCGCGTCCTGGTATGCGCCCTGCGCGATGCCCAGGTACAGATTGGTCATGATCAGCTGCGCCACCTGCGAGCGCAGCGTGGCGCGCGCGGTCGGCGTGGCGCCCGGCGCCTGCAGCACCTGCACGGGCTCGAGCCGCACATGGTCGAAGCGCACCGTGCCGCTGTCGGTCTGGCGCTGGCCGAAGGCGTCCCAGTCCGGATTGACGGTGATGCCCTCGACGCGCGTCGGCAGCGCGGCGATCAGCGCCGTGCCGGACGGCTTGTGCCAGGCCGAGAAGGTCAGCAGGTCCGAGCCCACCGAGCCCGAGCTGAAGCTCTTGACACCGTCGATGCGATAGCCGTCCAGCTCGGCGCGCGCGACCACGCGGCGGTCCAGCGGATTGAGCGCATTGCCCCAGAACAGGTTGCGCGCCACGGTCGGTTCCAGGAAGTAGGCATGCTGCTCGGGCGTGCCGTAGAGCAGCACCCCGGCCACCTGCAGATGGTGGAAACCGAATACATGCGCCAGCGCGCTGTCGGCCTGGGCCAGCCGGCGCACGGCGCCCAGGACCGTCGACCAACTGGCGCCGGCCCCGCCATACGCGGTCGGCACCGACAGCCGCAGCAGGCCGCTCTGGCGGATCAGTTCGCGCTCGCGGGCGGCATGTCCGCCCTGGCGGTCGCGCTCGACGGCGGTGGCGGCCAGCGCCTGCGCCAGCGTTTCCAGCGCCTCGGCCGGCGTGGGCGGCGGCGCGTCGGCCGCGCGTCCGGAAGCGGCGCCCGCGCCGTCGTCGCGGCGCGCGTCCTGCACGGTTTGGGTCTTGGCCATCATCACTCCTAGAGGGCCGGCTCAGGCCGGCCGGTAAGCGGGGTTCCAGCGCAGCAGGCGCCGCTCCAGCGCGCGGGCCAGCGCGTCCGCGCCCTTGCCCAGCAGCGCGTAGAGCAGGATGCCCAGCAGCACCACGTCGGTCTGCAGGAACTCGCGCGCGTTCATGGTCATGTAGCCGATGCCGGACTGCGCCGAGATGGTCTCGGTCACGATCAGCACCACCCACACCAGGCCCAGCGCGAAGCGCAGGCCCACCAGCATGGACGGCAGCGCGCCGGGCAGGATCACGTCGCGGTACAGGCGCCAGCCGCTCAGGCCATAGGACCGGCCCATTTCGATCAGCGCCGGATCCACCGAGCGGATGCCGTGGAACGTGTTGAGATAAACGGGAAAGAACACGCCCACCGACAGCAGCGCCAGCTTGGCGGTCTCTTCGATGCCGAACCACAGGATGAACAGCGGGATCAGCGCCAGCACGGGAATGTTGCGGATCATCTGCAGCGTGGTGTCCAGCAGCGTCTCGGCGCGGCGCGACGCGCCATTCAGCAGGCCCAGCGCCAGGCCCAGCCCGCCGCCCAGCAGCAGGCCCCACAAGGCGCGCAGCGCGCTGACGCGCAGATGCAGCCACAGCTCGCCCGACACGGCCAGCGACCAGGCCGCGGCGGCCACGGCCGAGGGCGCGGGCAGGATGCGCGATGACAGCCAGCCGGCCTGCGCCGCCAGCTGCCACAGCGCCAGGATGCCCAGCGGCACCAGCCAGGGCGCCAGCGCCGCGCGCCAGCCGCGTTCGAGTCGGGCGCTCATCAGCTGGCCGCGACCTTCGGCACCAGCTCGGTGGCCATGACCTCGCCGAACGGGCCGGTCAACACCGGATTGCCCTGGCGGCCACGGCCCTTGCCGGGCAGCAGCGGAAACACCAGCTCGGCGAAGCGGTACGACTCTTCCAGGTGCGGATAGCCCGAGAAGATGAAGGTGTCGATGCCCAGCTCGGCGTACTCCTGGATGCGCGCCGCCACGGTCTGCGGGTCGCCAACCAGGGCCGTGCCCGCGCCGCCGCGCACCAGGCCCACGCCGGCCCACAGGTTGGGGGCAATCTCCAGATGCGAGCGGCCGCCCCGGCCATCGTCGAGCTTGCCGCCATGCAGCGCGGCCATGCGCCGCTGGCCTTCCGAATCCATCCTGGCGAAGGCCGCCTGCGCGGCGTTCACCGTGTCCTCGCTCAGATGGCTGATCAGCTCGTCGGCGGCGGCCCAGGCCGCCGCGGTCTCGCGCACGATGACATGCAGCCGGATGCCGAACTTGACGCTGCGTCCATGGCGCGCCGCGCGCTCGCGCACGTCGGCGATCTTGCGGGCCACGGCCTCGGGCGGCTCGCCCCAGGTCAGGTACACGTCCAGCTGCTCGGCCGCCAGCTCGTGCGCGGCCTCGGACGAGCCGCCGAAATACAGCGGCGGATACGGCTTCTGCGTGGGCGGATACAGCACCTTGCCGCCCTTGGACACCAGCTTTTCGCCGTCATGGCTGTAGCCCGCGCCCTCGTGGCTGGCGGCCAGGATGCCGCGCCAGATCTTCAGGTAGTCGGCGGTGATGGCGTAGCGCTCGTCATGGCTGACGAACACGCCGTCGCCTTCCAGTTCGCCGGGATCGCCACCCGTCACCACGTTGACCAGCAGACGCCCTTGCGACAGGCGGTCGAAGGTGGCGGCCATGCGCGCGGAGAACTGCGGCGAGCTGACGCCGGGGCGTATCGCCACCAGGAACTTGAGCCGGCTGGTCGCGCCGATCAGGCTGGAGGCCACCACCCAGGCGTCTTCGCAGGAGCGGCCGGTGGGCAGCAGCACGCCGTCGTAGCCCAGCGTATCGGCGGCCACGGCCACCTGCCGGAAGTAGTCGTAACCGGCCTCGCGCGCGCCCAGGCTGGTGCCGAGGTAACGCGAATCGCCGTGCGTGGGGATGAACCAGAAAACGTCCATGAAAATCCTGCCCTCGTCTATTTCAGTATCGACGGCGCGGCGTCGAATACGTTGAGCGGTTTGGGGATGAGCTTGAGCGCATGGAAGGCGTCCGCCACCTGCTGCTGTTCCAGCAGCACCTCGCGCGTGATCGGCTGCACGCCATAGGCCAGCCGGCTCGCGGCCAGCTCCACGATCTCGCGGTCCAGGCCCAGCACCGGCTGCAGCAGGGCCACGCTTTCGGCGCGGTGGTCGCGCGCCCACAGGTCGCCCTTGCGCACTTCGTCCAGCACGGTCTGGATGATCTGCGGATGCGCCTTCTCGTAGCCACTGGCGGCCAGGAAGAACTGGTAGTTCTTGACCACGCCGGCGCCGTCGGCCAGCACACGCGCGCCCAGCTGTTTCTCGGCGGCGGCCTGGAACGGATCCCAGATGACCCAGGCGTCGATCGCGCCGCGCTCGAAGGCGGCGCGTGCGTCCGACGGCGTGAGGTAGACCACGTTCACGTCGCGGTAGGCCACGCCCGCGCGCTCCAGCTGCTTGACCAGCAGGTAGTGCACGTTCGAGCCCTTGTTCAGCGCGACCTTTCTGCCCTTCAGGTCGGCCACACCGCGCAGCGGCGAATCCTTGGGCACCAGGATGGCCTCGCTGGCGGGCGCGGCGGGCTCGCTGCCCACGTACACCAGCGCGGCGCCGGCGGCCTGGGCGAAGATCGGCGGGGCCTCGCCCACCGTGCCGAAGTCGATCGAGCCCACGTTCAGGCCTTCCAGCAATTGCGGGCCGGCGGGGAACTCGGTCCACTTCACCGTCACGCCCTGCTCGGCCAGGCGCTTGTCCAGCGTGCCCAACGCCTTGACGATGGTGAGCGTGCCGTATTTCTGAAAGCCGATGCGCAGCGTCTTGCCGTCCTGCGCCTGCGCGGCC
This sequence comes from Achromobacter sp. 1011791174, assembly GCF_059760925.1. Classification (NCBI taxonomy): domain Bacteria; kingdom Pseudomonadati; phylum Pseudomonadota; class Betaproteobacteria; order Burkholderiales; family Alcaligenaceae; genus Achromobacter; species Achromobacter sp. 1011791174. Next base: position 6,381 of record NZ_JCBANH010000035.1, on the reverse strand, counting down.
GGCGCCAGCAGCGCCGCGCCCAACAGGCCCAGCAGGCCGCGCAGCAAGGCGCGGCGGATGGCGGAAGGAAATGGGTTCATGTGCGGGTTTCCGGTTCAGACGCTGAAGCCGCCGGCCAGCGCCAGCCGGCCCAGGTCATAGGCTTCATTGGCGACATAGGCATGCGGACGCAATTGTTCGGACAGCCGGTCGACCGAGTCCTCCAGCCGCTGCCGCACGTCGTCGTCGATATGGGGCTGGCCGGCCTCGTCGACGCGCACCTGCTTGTCGGTGGCGTACACGCCGGCCAGGATGTGGCGCGCGCCCAGCGCGGACAACACGGGCTTGAGGCCGTATTCCAGCGCCAGCAGATGCGCCGGGCTGCCGCCGGTGGCGATGGGCAGCACCACCTTGCCGGCCAGCGCCTTCTCGTCCAGCAGGTCCAGCACGGCCTTCAGGCCGCCGGCGAACGAGGCCTTGTAGACCGGGGTGGAGATCAGCACCGCGTCGGCGGCCGCGACGCGGGCGCGCAGCGCGCCGGCGGCGGGGCTGGCGTAGTGGCCCTCGATCAGCTCTTCGGCGGGAATGTCGCGCAGGCCCAGTTCGCCGATGTTCCAGCCGCCCGCGCGCAGCCGGTTGGCGGCGTGGCGCAGCAGGGCGGAGGAACGGGAACGCTGCGACGGGCTGCCCGCCAGGGTGATGATGCTCATGGTGTGTCGCCGGATGTCAGGGATGCGGAAAAGACTGCCGGACGCGTCAGAACGCGGGCACCAGCGAGCCCTTGAATTCTTTCTCGATGAAGGCGCGGACCTCGGGCGACTGGTAGGCCGCCACCAGCTTCTTGACCCAGGGCTGGTCGCGGTCCTTGGTACGCACCGCGATCAGGTTGGCGTAGGGACCATCGGCGGCTTCGCGGCCGATGGCGTCGCGCGCCGGCACCAGGCCGGCCTGGTCGGCATAGTCGTTGTTGATGGCGGCGGCGGTCAGGTCATCGAGCGAGCGCGGCAACTGCGCCGCGTCCAGCGGCACCAGCTTGAGCTTGCGCGGGTTGGACACCACGTCCTGCGGCGTGGCGTTGTTCTTCTGCTCGGCCTCGGGCTTGAGCGTGATCAGCTTGTACGCCGCCAGCAGGCGCAGCGCGCGGTTGCCGTTGGACGGGTCGTTCTGGATGCCCACCGAAGCGCCCTCGGGCAGGTCGCCCAGCGCCTTGATCTTGCGCGAATAGAAGCCCAGCGGCGCGGTGACGGTCAGCCCCACCGGCACGATGTCGAAGCCGCGCGCCTTGATCTGGTTGTCCAGGAAGGGCTTGTGCTGGAAGGCGTTGGCGTCCAGGTCGCCGGCGTTCAGCGCGGCATTGGGCAGCTGGTAGTCATTGAACTTGACCAGCTTGATCTCCAGTCCGTCGCGGGCCGCGACCTGCTTGACCACGTCGAAGATCTTCTCGGTCGTGCCGACGGAAATGCCGACGCTGATGGAGGACTTTTGCTGCGCTTGCGCGCCGGCGGTGAAGGCGGTGGCCAGGACGGCGACGGACAGCAGGCGGATCAGGGTAGACATCGTTTCGATTCCAGGATGGGACAGGAGACGGGACGATTCTGTCATCGCGTTTGCGCGCCGAAAAATACTTAGTCGGCATGACCTTATGTGCCTTATGTGGCCGCGCTTGCACCGCATGGACAGCAACCCACTTCGGGAAATATGCGCTTATCGCCTGGGGTTCTAAGCAAAGCCGGCGCCTTGCGGCGCCGGTTATCTGCCACGCATGCGCGCCGCGCGTTCAGGCGTAGGCGGCCCGGGCGCGCGCGCCCGCGTGTACGTCCGGCAAGGCCGCCCGGCCCGCGCCGAACAGCTTCTCGCGCAACGTGCCGTCGGCGTAGACGGTCTTGTATGAGCCGCGCGATTGCAGCTCGGGAATCACCAGGTCGATGAAGTCCTCATAGCACTCCGGCGTGACCGTGCGCGCCAGGTTGAAGCCGTCGATGCCGGTTTCCGCGACCCAGGATTCCAGCTCGTCGGCCACCTGCGCGGCGCTGCCCACCAACGCCGGATAGCGCCCGCCCAGCGCCATGTCGGCCAGCAGGTCGCGCACCGTGCGGTCGGTGCGCGCGACGGTCAGGCTGCGCACGGCGGATTCGATGGCGTTGTTCTTCACGTAGCGGATCGGCTCGTCCGGCGCGTAGGTGGAAAAATCGATGCCGGTGGAGCTGGCGTAGTGCGCCAGGCCAGCCTCGGGACTGGCGTAGCGCAGGTACTCGGCGTGCTTGTCCCGGGCTTCCCGTTCCGTTCGCCCGACGACGGCCGTGATGCCCATGAAGAACTTGATGTCGCGCGGATCGCGGCCCTCGCGCGCGACCGCCTCGCGCAGCTCGGACACCAGCTTGCGCAGCCCCTCCTTGGTCTGGCTGGAAACGAACACGCATTCGGCATGGCGCGCGGCGAAGGCCAGCCCCCGGCCCGACGAGCCCGCCTGGTACAGCACCGGCGTGCGCTGCGGCGAAGGCTCGGCCAGGTGATAGCCTTGAACACGATAGTATTTGCCGGCATGGTCCACCCGGCGCACGGCGGCGGGATCGGCATAGACCCGCGCGCGCTTGTCGGCCTTGACCGCGTCCGCGTCCCAGCTGCCTTCCCACAGCTGATAGGCCACGTCCAGGAATTCGTCGGCGCGGTCGTAGCGCTCGTCGTGCGCGATCTGCCCGGACAGCCCCATGGCGCGCGCCGCGCTCTCCAGGTAGCCGGTGACGATGTTCCAGCCCACGCGGCCCTGGGTCAGGTGGTCCAGCGTGGAGAAGCGGCGCGCCAGCAGATAGGGCGCCTCGTAGGTCAGGTTGACGGTGACGCCAAAGCCCAGGTGGCGCGTGGCCGCCGCCATGGCCGGCACGATCAGCAGCGGGTCGTTGACGGGCAGCTGGATGGACTCGCGCAGGGTCAGGTCGGCCGAGTCCTGGTACACGTCATACACGCCGACGATGTCGGCCAGGAACAGGCCGTCGAACAGGCCGCGCTCCAGCAGCCGCGCAAGGCCGGTCCAGTAATCCAGTGTCTTGTAGGCGGTGGACGTGTCGCGCGGATGCGTCCACAGCCCATGGTTGATGTGGCCCACGCAATTCATGTTGAAGGCGTTGAGCAGGATCTGCTTCTTGGTCATGACGGACGGTCTTCCAGGCTTCTGGCCGGGGCCGGCGCGACGGCTGGCCCCGGCGGGGTTCAGGCATGCAGCCTATCGCCGCGCGCGTCGGCGCGGAAGAACGGATTGCGCATGCGCTTATGCGAGGCCGGCATAAGGCGCGCGCATATCGTCATCACTAAAGAATGCTTGCTGGCGATGCGCACGCTTGCTTAGAGTCTGGGCTTGCCACCACCAGCCCAAACCGCGGGCGGCAGCGCCTGCGCGGCATCGCGAGCAGATCCATGACCCCTACCCTACCGGACACCCGAAACGGCGCCAGCGACCCGCAAGGCGTCGGCCAGACCCTGCACCGCTGGCTGATGGCCGCCGGCGCTCTGATGGGCACCGGCGCGCTGTTCCCCAACGTGATCCTGCCGGACGGCCGCGCCGTTGATGGCGCGCCGCCCGCCGCCGACCGGGCCGCGCCGGCCGTCGGCCGCCGCGCTCCCGCGCACGCCTGACCCGCCGTCCGACACGCCCGGCGCCGTCCGGGAAAACCCCGCCGCCCTCGTCCGAAAGCGGGACTGGATCACGCCAAAACACGGGCCTATACTGAATTCGCCGTTGCTGAACGTTCCTTTTTCCAAGGGAGAGGCAACATGTACAGGCACCTGCTCATCACCGTGGACGGCTCGCCGCTGTCCGATTCGGTTTTCCAGCGCAGCATCGTCTTCGCCAAGGAGATGAACGCCGCCGTCACCGTGCTGCGCGCCATTCCCGAAGACCACCTGCTGGTCTACCAGGCCGAGATGCTAGGCACCGCCCAGGGCTACCACACCGACCAGGCGCGCAAGAACGCGCAGGCCTACCTGGACGGGCTGGAGGCGCAGGCCCGCAGTGCGCTGGTGCCCTGCTCCTGCCTGGTGGCGGTCAACGACCACCCGCACGCCGCCATCGTCGACACCGCCAAGGCGCAGGGCTGCGATCTCATCATCATGGGCTCGCATGGACGCCACGGCATGACCGGCTTCCTGCTGGGCAGCGAAACCCAGCGCGTGCTGGCGCAGACCAAGCTGCCGGTGCTGGTGCTGCGCTAGTGTGCAGTCCCGCAAATACGGCCGCCGGCATGCGCACGCCACCTAGGCGCCGGCGGGCACGCGCCCGCCGCGCCGGCGCCAGCCCGCCAGCGCCAGCACCAGGAAGAAACCCACGGTGTAGGCCAGCACGTCCCACCAGTCCGGCACGCTGCCGAGCAGGATGCGCAGCAGCGGCTGCTTGATCTGCCAGCCGTAGAGCTTGGCCAGGTATTGGCCGAACTCGACCGCATAGCCCGTCAGCAGCGCCGCCACCGCCAGCGGCAGCACGCCCGCCCGGATGAAACTGCGGAACACGAGGTACACCCAGCCCACCGCCAGCACGTCGCCGACGAAGCCTCGCAGCCAGGGATAGGGTTTTCCCACGGTGGCGATCAACGCCTCCACGGCGGTGAGCAGCAGCAGGGCCGCGAAGGCGCGGCCATCGAATCGTAGCGACATGGTCCAAGACGGAAATAGCGGTTTTTGAAACCGCGCGGCGCGCAAAAGCGTGGCGCGGCGACGGGGTCCGGGCGCATACTCTGGCAAGCCGCCGCCGGACAGGTTGCGCAACGCCGGCAGCGTACTCGAAAAACTCCTGGAGACAACGAGTATGAGCACATCCGGCACCAACGGACGCCGGCGCTTCCTGCGCCAGGCCTGTACCCTGGGCGCGGCCGGCACGACAGCCGGCCAGGCCCTGAACGCGCTGGCGGCCCCCGCCACCGTCACCCTGCCCTTCGCCAACGGCGAGCGCGAGCTGATCGCCTACCCGCAGAAGCGCCCCCTGATCCGCCAGACCGCCCGGCCGCCGCAGCTGGAAACGCCGTTCGAGGTCTACAACGAGGGCCTCATCACCCCCAACGATGCCTTCTTCGTGCGCTATCACCTGGGGAACATACCGACCCGGATCGACCCGGCCGCCTACCGGCTGCGCGTGGGCGGCCTGGTGGACGCGCCGCTGGAACTGACGCTGGCCGACCTGAAAGAGAAGTTCGGCGCGCCGGTGGAGCTGGTGGCCGTGACCCAGTGTTCCGGCAACAGCCGCGGCTTCTTCGAGCCGCGCGTGGGCGGCGGACAGCTGGGCAACGGCGCCATGGGCAATGCGCGCTGGCTCGGCATCCCCCTGTCGCGCGTGCTGGAGAAGGCCGGCATCGGCAAGAGCGCGCGCCAGGTCAGCTTCGAAGGCATGGACCGGCCGGTGCTGCCGGGCACGCCCGAGTTCGTCAAGGCGCTGGATGCGGCCCACGCGATGGACGGCGAGGTCATGCTGGCCTACGCCATGAACGGCGCCGACCTGCCCCTGCTCAACGGCTATCCCGTGCGCCTGGTGGTGCCGGGCCACTACGGCACCTACTGGGTCAAGCACCTGGCCGACATCACCGTGCTGGACAAGGAGTTCGACGGCTACTGGATGCAGAAGGCCTACCGCATCCCGGACAACGACTGCGCCTGTACGCCGGTGGGCAAGGCGCCGGAGAAGACCCGCCCGATCGGCCGCTACAACGTGCGCAGCTTCATCACCAGCCTGGCCGACGGCGCGCGCCTGCCGCTGGGCCAGGCGCAGCGCGTGCGCGGCATCGCCTTCGACGGCGGACGCGGCATCCGCGAGGTGCAGTTCTCGGCCGACGGCGGCAAGACCTGGCGCGCCGCGCAACTGGGCCAGGACCTGGGGCGCTACTCCTTCCGCGAATGGCAGGCGGACTTCAGGCCGGAACGGGCGGGCGCCTACGAGCTGAAGGCCCGCGCCACCAACATGGCCGGCGAGACCCAGCCGCTGGAGGCGCTGTGGAACCCCGCCGGCTACATGCGCAACGTGGTCGAAACCCTGCGCGTCACCGCCGCCTGAGGAGCCCGTCATGAACCGTCATCTGCTTGCGCTGGCCGGCGCTGCCGCCCTGGCCATGCTGTCGCCGGCCCATGCGCTGGACATCCAGCTGCCCGCCGAAACCGCCACCCTGCATCCGGGCGCCAGCCCCGGCGCACAGAGCGCGGCCCAGTGCCTCATGTGCCATTCGGTGGACTACCTGTCCACCCAGCCGCCCATGCCGCTGGGCTTCTGGGAGGCCGAGGTCAAGAAGATGGTCGCCGTCTATGGCGCGCCCATCGCGCCGGATCAGGCGCAGCTGATCATCCAGTACCTCAACCAGGCCTACCCCCCGCCCCCGGCGGCGCCCGCCGCCGCGAAGTAGGCCGGACCGGGAAGGCCCGGGGCGGGCC
>NZ_JCBANH010000034.1:0-58372 GCF_059760925.1 Achromobacter sp. 1011791174 | reverse complement strand
CGCCCGGCAGGCAGGGCGCCGCCGGCAAGGACGCCGGCGGCAAGACCTATGTGCTGGCGCATGGCTCCTGGCATGGCGGCTGGTGCTGGCGGCCGGTGGCCGAGCGCCTGGCGGCGGCAGGCCACCGGGTGTACGCGCCCAGCTATACCGGCATGGGCGACCGCGCCCACCTGCTGTCCCGCAGCATCACCATCGATACCTTCGTCGAGGACCTGGTGCAGGTCATCCAGACCGAGGAGCTGAACGACGTGATCCTGGTGGGCCACAGCTTCGGCGGCATCCCGATCACGGGCGTGGCCGACCGGATCCCGGAACGACTGGCGCACCTGGTGTACTTCGACGCGATCGTGCTGCAAAGCGGCCAGAACGCGTTCTCGGTCTATCCGCAGGCCGACGCCGACGCGCGCATCGCGGCGGCCTCCAAGGCCACCGACGGGCTGGCGGTGCCGATCCCGGATCCGATTCCCGCGGCCTGGGGTTTCAAGGAAGGCAGCGCCGACCACGCCTGGGTCAAGCGCCGCCTGACCGCGCATCCGCTGGCCAGCTACACCACGCCGCTCACGCTCAAGCATCCGATCGGCAACGGCCGGCCGCGCACCTACATCCATTGCACCCAGCCCGAGCTGGGCGTGCTGGAAGCGTCGCGCAAGCTGGTCAAGTCGCAGCCGGGCTGGAACTGGGTGGACCTGGCCGCGCCGCACGAGGCGCACATCACGCATCCGGATCAGTTCTCGGCCCTGCTGCTGGGCCTGTCCTGAGGCGGGAAGGGCCGGCCCGTCCGCTCAGACGGCGCCGGCCTGGCGCTTGCGGCAGGCCGAGGGCGCCATGCCCTCGGCGCGCTGGAAGGCGCGGCTGAAGGCCGCCTGCGACTGGTAGCCCACGCGCTCGGCGGCTTCCTGGATGCCCGCGCCTTGTTCCAGCAGCCTGCGGGCGGCGCGCATGCGCAGTGCCTGCAGCAGCTGGGCGGGCGTGGTGCCGCTGTGCAGCGTGAAACGGCGGTGGAAGGTGGCCTTGGACATGTGCAGCCGGTCGGCCATGTCCTGCAGGCTCCAGGGCAGCGCCGGCTCGGCCAGGATGGCCTGCAGCAGCCCGGCCATGGCCGGGTCGCGCGCCAGCACCAGCAGGCCGTGCGCTTGCGGATCGCGCGCCGCCAGATGGCGCAGCATGAAGAAGATGAGCAGGTCCGTCAGCCGTTCCAGCACCAGCGGCGAGGCGGCCGGATCGGCGGTCTCGTCCAGGATCAGCTGGAACACGCCGCGCGCGGCGGCATAGCGCGCGTCGCTGGCGCGCAATAGCAGATAATCGGGCAGGGCGTCGGCCAGCAGGCCGTCCAGCCCGGAACGGAATTCGAAGAAGCCGCAGGCCAGGCCGGTGCCATCGGGCTGGCGCGGTTCCAGCGGCTGCATGCCCCGGGACGGGGTGGCGGGCGGGGCGCCGGCGGGCATCAGCGTGTGCGGCAGGTCGCGCAGGAAGAAGATGCCGTCGCCGGCGGCCAGCGCCAGGCTTTCGGTTGCCAGGTCCACGCGGCAATCGCCGTGCAGGATCAGGTGGAAGCTGGCGCGCGCGCGGCCGCTGGTGCTGGCGTTCCAGGCGCCGCAATACTGGCCCAGGTGATAGAGGCTGGAGCGCACGTCCAGGCTGGACAGCAGTAGCGCGTCGGCGGCGGATCGGTCGTGGGCGGGTTGGGACAAGGCGTTGTGGACCGCCGGACCATCTGATATGGTCGCGGCGCAATAGCAGTTTGAGAGGATGATGCGCCATGCGCCCGGGTTATAAGCGCATAGCTGAAAGTCGATAAGTTCGAGCATCAAGTTGCGATCAGCGGGCATTGTCGCCCGCCGCCGGGCATACGCACAATACGGTTTTGCCATCCGCACCTGGAGATCCCCATGGCCCGTCTGACCATCCATACCGCGCAAAGCGCGCCCGAAGCCGTCCGTCCCGCCCTGAGCGCCGCCGAACAGGGCGCCGGCTACCTGTCGAACCTGCTGGGCGTGCTGGCCAATGCGCCGGCGGCCCTGGAGGCCTACCAGACGCTGTCGCAGATCAACGCCCGCGCCGGGCTGACGCTGCAGGAGCGCGAAGTGGTGCAACTGGTGGCCGGCACGCGCCACGGTTGCACCTTCTGCGTGGCCGGCCATACGGCGCTGGCCCGCAACAAGGCCAAGCTCTCGCCCGAGGTGGTCGAGGCGCTGCGCGCCCAGGGCACGCTGCCCGACGCGCGGCTGCAGGCGCTGGCCGCCTTCACCGAGGCCGTCATCAACACGCGCGGCCGCGTCAGCGACGCCGAGCTGCAGGCGCTGCGCGAGGCCGGCTACACCGACGGCAACGCGCTGGAAGTGATCGTCGGCGTGGGCCTGGCCACCATCTGCAATTTCGGCAACAACCTGGCGCAGACGCCGCTCAACACGCAACTGGCCGACTACGCCTGGAGCCCCAAGCAATGACGGCGACGCAGGCGCTTACCGATACCGGCGCCCGTTCCTGGCTGCCGGCCGAGCTGCGCGACTGGCTGGACGCGCATGCCCAGGCGCTGGACGAAGGCGCCGAGGATCCCGCCTCGGTCCTGCCCAGGCTGGCCGAGGCCGGCGTGTTCCGGCTGGGCGTGCCCGCCAGCCAGGGCGGCCTGGAAGGCAGCGATGCCGGCGACGCCATCGAGGCGGTGTCGCAGCTGGCCGAGCATTCCGTGGCGGCGGCCTTCGTGGCCTGGGGCCAGCGCGTCTTCATCGAATACCTGCTGCACAGTCCGAACCAGGCGCTGGCGCGCGACTGGACCGGCCCGCTGCTGCGCGGCGAGCTGGCCGGCGCCACGGCGCTGTCCAACGCCATGAAATTCCTCAGCGGCATCGAGTCGCTGCAGATCTCGGCGCGCCAGGACGGCGACGACTGGGTGCTGGACGGCCGCATGCCCTGGGTCACCAATCTGCGCCCGGACGGCTTCCTGGTGGCGGCGGCCGTGACCGCGCCGGACGGCACGCCGGCCGTGGTGGCGCTGCCGCAGGGCATCGCCGGCCTGACGCGCAGCGCCGACCTGCGCCTGCTGGGCCTGCAATCGAGCAACACGGCGGCGCTGGAAGTGAAGGGCGTGCGCATCAGCCCGCGCTGGCTGATCCACGCCGATGCCCGCCAGTACCTGCCGCAGGCGCGGCCGGCCTTCGCCGGGCTGCAATGCGGCCTGTCCATCGGCCTGGCCCGGCGCGCGCTGCGCCAGGCCGCGACGGCGGGGCAGGGGCAGGGCGCGCGCGGCATCCTGGCCGAGCCGCTGGCGCAGTTGCAGGCCCAGGTCGAATACCTGTCGGACCAGCTCATCGCCGGCGTGCGCGAGGGCCGCTACGTGGCCGAGCCCTGGCTGCTGTTCGAGGTCCGCATCGCGCTGGCCGAGGCGGCGCAGCAGGCGGTGCAGCTGGAGCTGCAGGCCAGCGGCGGCGCGGCCTACCTGAAGCCGGCCGGCGATGGCTTCGCGCGGCGCTGGCGCGAGGCCGCCTTCCTGCCCATCGTCACGCCCAGCCTGGTGCAGCTGAAGACCGAGCTGGCCAAGCGCCGCGCCCGGCTGGCCGCCGAGGCGGCGGCATGAGTGGCGACATGAGCGGCCGCGTGCCGGTGCTGCGCGCGCGCGGCTTGACGCTGCGCTATCCGGGCGCCGACGCCGCCGTGTTCCAGGACGTGAACCTGGACCTGGCGCGCGGCGAGGTGCTGGCCGTGCTGGGCGCCAGCGGGGCCGGCAAGTCCAGCCTGCTGCGCGTGCTGGCCGGGCTGCAGGCGCCCAGCGCCGGCGCGCTCGACATGGAAGGCCAGCGGCTGGCCGGCGTGCATCCGCGCGTGGCCGTGGCGTTTCAGGATCCGGGCCTCTTGCCCTGGCTGACGCTGGAACGCAACGTGGCCTTCGGCCTGGACTTCAAGCATCAGCCGGCGCTGGATGCGCGCGAGCGCGCGCGGCGCGTGGACCTGGCCATCGAGGAAGTCGGCCTGTCGCACGCCCGCCAGCTGCGGCCGGCCCAGCTGTCCGGCGGCATGGCGCAGCGCACAGCGCTGGCGCGCTGCCTGGCCCGCCAGCCGGCGGTGCTGCTGCTGGACGAGCCGTTCGGGGCGCTGGACGAGGTCACGCGCGCCGAAATGCAGACGCTGCTGCGCAAGGTGGTGGCCGACGTCGGCGCCGCCGCGCTGCTGATCACCCACGATATCGACGAGGCGCTGCTGCTGGCCGACCGCATCGTGCTGCTGGGCGGCGCGCCCGGCGGCGTGCTGGGCGAATGGGCCGTGGACCTGCCGCAGCCGCGCGCCGACCTGCTGCCCGAAATGGGCGCGCTGCGCCTGGAAATACTGTCCCGCCTGCGCGGCGCGCTGCGGGCCGGACGCGCGGCGTCCGAACCGGCGGTACCTGTTTGACCCCTCATCAGAGCAAGACACAAGGAGCCTAGGAATGTGCCTGGAACACATGTCGCGTCGCGACTGGTTGAAACTGACGGCGCTGCTGAGCGCGGGCGGGGCGGCGTCGTTGCTGTCCGCCTTCAATGCGCGCGCCCAGGCCGAGCCCGACGCGCCGGTGCGCATCGGCTATCTGCCGATCACCGACGCCGCGCCGCTGCTGGTGGCGCACAACAACGGCCTGTTCGACAAGGCCGGCGTCAAGGCCGAGAAGCCCACGCTGCTGCGCAGCTGGGCGCAGGTGATCGAGGCCTTCATCTCGGGACAGGTCAACGTGGTGCACCTGCTGTCGCCCATGACCGTCTGGGCGCGCTTCGGCAGTCAGGTGCCGGCCAAGGTGGTGGCCTGGAACCACGTCGGCGGCTCGGGCCTGACGGTGACGCCGGAGATCAACAGCGTCAAGGACCTGGGCGGCAAGACCGTGGCGATCCCGTTCTGGTATTCCATCCATAACGTGGTGCTGCAATACCTGCTGCGCGAGAACGGCCTGACGCCGGTGTCGCGCAAGGACGGCGCGCCGGCGGCGGGCGAGGTCAACCTGATCGTGATGGCGCCGGCCGACATGCCGCCGGCGCTGGCGCAGAAGCGCATCGCCGGCTACATCGTGGCCGAGCCCTTCAATGCGGCGGCCGAGACGCTGGGCGTGGGCAAGGTGCTGCGCTTCACCGGCGACGTCTGGCGCAACCACGCCTGCTGCGTGGTGTTCATGCACGAGCGCGACCTGGAGCAGCGGCCGCAGTGGTCGCAGAAAGTGGTGGACGCCATCGTCCAGGCCCAGCTCTGGATCCGCGACAACCGCGAGGAAACCGCCAGGCTGCTGTCCAAGGAAGGCATCAACCGCTACACGCCGCACGGCCTGCCGGCCCTGAGCAAGGTGCTGGCGCCGCCGCCCGAGGACCGCGAGCGCTACCTGGCCAGCGGCGCGATCCGCCATGGCGACTGGGACGAGCGACGCATCGACTTCCAGCCCTATCCCTTCCCGAGCTACACCGAGGAACTGGTGCGGCGGCTGCGCGACACGCTGATCGAGGCCGACCGGGGCTTCCTGGCGACGCTGGATCCGGCGCGCGCGGCCGCCGAGCTGGTCGACGACCGCTACGTCAGGCGCGCCATCGAGGCCGCCGGCGGATTGGGGCGCTTCGGCTTTCCCGAGAGCTACGTCCGCAGCGAGCAGGTGCAGGCGTGAGCGGGACGCCGTCCACGGCGGCGGGCGCGGCCCCGGCCGCCTCGGGGTCGGGCGCCGTGGCGCCTGCCGCGCGCGCCCGTGCCAGCACCCGGCCGCCGGGACTGGCGAGCCGCGCCGGCCTGGGCGTGCTGGGGCTGGCGGTCGTGGCGCTGGCCTGGTGGCTGTGCACCGCCGTGCTGCCGGCCGAAGGCGCGATGGCGCGGCGTTTCGCGCCCGGTCCGACCTTGAGCGCGCTGGCCATGCTGTTGACCGGCCCGGACCTGCCCGCCCATATCCTGGTCAGCCTGCGCCGCATCGCGGTGGGCCTGGGGCTGGCGCTGGCCGTGGGCGTGCCGCTGGGGCTGGCCATCGGCAGCTTCCGGCGGCTGGAGGCGGCGCTGTCGCCCGCCATGCAGTTCCTGCGCATGATCTCGCCGCTGTCCTGGATGCCGATCGCCGTGATGGCCTTCGGCGTGGGCGATGATCCGGTGTACTTCCTGCTGGCCTTCGCCGCCGTCTGGCCCATCGTGCTCAACACCGCCGCCGGCGTGCATCACCTGGATCCGCGCTGGCTGCTGCTGGCGCAGAGCGTGGCCGCGACCCGCTGGGAAACGCTGCGCCACGTGATCCTGCCGGGCGTGCTGGGCCATATCCTGACCGGCCTGCGGCTGGCCATCGGCATCCTGTGGATCGTGCTGGTGCCCTGCGAGATGCTGGGCGTGTCGGCCGGCATGGGCTATTTCATCCTGGATACGCGCGACCGGCTGGCCTATCCCGAGTTGATGGCGATGGTGCTGTTGATCGGCCTGCTGGGCTTCCTGCTGGACGCGGCGGCGCGGGCGCTGTATCGGCGCTGGAGCCGTTAGGGGCAGGCCGCGACGGGGCGCGTTTCGCTATTCGGGCCATAGCCTGTACGCTATGGCCCCATCCCGCGCGGCGCTCCGGCGGCGCATTCCCATTTCAGGCATGAACCCATGACCATCAGCACGCTTGTCCAGCTCATCGGCCACACCTCGGCAAGCGCCGCGTTGCAGGATTGCATGCTGGGCCTGGGCATGAAGAAGATGCCCAAGGGCGACTCGACCACCCGGGTGCGCACCCAGGACAAGCTGGTGTCGCTGGAATTCGATCCCACCGAGTCCTACATGGGCAGGAATGTCCGGGAGCCCGTGGGCGACGGAGGGTTCACGCTGGAGTCCTTCGACGTGCACCAGGGATACCTGGGGGAGCTGCCCTTCGGCCTGTCGCTGGCCATGGACCGGCAGCAGGTGGACGCGGCGCTGGGTAGGGCCCTGGACGAAGACCCGAAGGCAGAGGTCCAGACCTACCGCCGGGATGACTTCCTGATCATCGTGTTCTATGGCGGGAAGGGGCGGAAGATCGACACATTCAGGTTCACCCGGCCCAACGTCCATAGCGCCAGGAAATTCAACATCGAGCTTCAGGCCGCTGCCGCTGAAACGCCGGGCGCGGCCGCGCAGCCGCTGTCCGCCCCGGAACTGCTGTCCTTCCTGGGCGCATCGCCGGACGACGCCGCCTTTGGCGCCTGGCTGGACCAGCATGGCATCCACGACCGTCCGCATGCGGCCCCTGGCGTTGACGGCCATGGCGCCGCGTCGGACGAGACGCTGCGCGAGGCGCGCCTGAGCGAGATCGACGAGAACGAGCGGCACGGCGTCGCGTTGATCTACGAAAGCCGGGAAAGCCACGGCCGGCTGTTTTCCGCCGAAGCTGCGGGGCAGGGCTTCGTCCTCAAGCAGGCGGCCTTCTACGGCCCGGGCGTTTCCGGCCGCGCCGGATTCCAGGGCGAGCTTCCTTTCGGCTTGCGCTTCGCCGACGGACCGGCGCAGGTTCGGGAAAAGCTCTCCGCCCCGATCGCCCGCCGCGTGCTGCATGGACTGCCGGCGGAACTCTGGGTCGACAAGGACTGGCATCTGAACATCAGCTACACGGCGGACGCCGGCCGCGTCGCCATCGTGCATGTGCGCAGGCCGAATCGCTACGATCTGGAGATGATCGGCGCCGCTTCATCGGAAGCATCCCGGAACGCGCCCGACCTGGAAAAGTTGAATGCGGCCATCGGCCTGGCCGTGGATGACGCCAAACTGCAGGCGGCCCTGGCGCCGCTGGCGTGGAACCAGGACGCACGGGACGAGGCCGGGCGCGGCGATGAGGTCTTTCGCTACCTGAAGTCCCACGGTCTGAGCCTGTATTTCCGCGATGGCGCGGACGTGGGCACGACCGTTCTTGCCGGCTATCGCGTGAACCGGGCCGGCGACATGGACAGCGCGGGATACCCGGGGCCGCTGCCCTTCGGCCTGGCGTTCTCCACCCGGCTCGAGGACATCATCCCGCGCGTCGGCAGGGATCCGGACGCGCACGGCGTGGCCGAGGACACCGGCTACTTCCTGTGGAATCTTCCCGGCTTCAGGCTGCATGTGCTGTACAGCCTGATTGACTGGCAGGTGTACAGGGTGACGTGTTCCGGGTCCGTGGCGGGATAGGCGATCATTCTTCCATGTCGTTCACGGGGCGGCACTCCTGTATGGCCGCTCAATCCGGGGCAGGCTTGCGCTTCCGGAACGGAGCGGTCCTCGGCAGGAAGGACCGCTCTGTCCGGTGAGGCCGGATCAACCAGGGTTTTCGTCGTTGCGGGAATATGCCCGTTCAGGCGACGAAAGGGGAGCGCGCGCCGGCGTCTCAGTACTTGACGCTGACCCGCGCCCACACGCTGCGGCCGGGTTCATTGACCCGCGAGTGGCCGGGGAAGCCGAAGCCGGCGTCGCCGGCCAGGTTCAGGTGCTCGGCATAGGCCTTGTCGAACAGGTTGTCCACGCCCAGCGACAGCTTGACCTGCTTGCTGATGGCATAGCCCGCGTTCAGCGAGAACACGCCGAAGCCCGCGCTGGGGCCGAAGTCCTGGCCGACCACGTTGCCGCTGTTGAGCGCGTAGCGCTTCTGCGGCGCGACCAGGCGCCAGAGCGCGCCGGCGGACCAGACGCCGTCGTCGTAAGCGGCGCTGAGCTTGGCTTCCAGCGGCGGGATCTGGGGCAGGGCGCGGCCGTCGCTGCGGTTCTCGCCCCAGGCATAGGCCAGGGTGGCGCCCAGGGTCCACGACGGCGCGACCTTCCACGACGCGCCCAGCTCGCCGCCGGCGATGCGCGCGTTCACGTTCGAAGCCTGCGAGGTCGGTCCCATCATGCCGCCCGGGCGGTAGTCGAACAGGATGAAGTCCCGCACGTAGCCGGCATAGCCGGACACCCAGGCGTCGACCTTGTCGCCGCGGTACTGCATGCCCACATCCAGCTGCGTGGTCTTTTCGGGCTTGATCGCGTCGAAGGCGTTGACCGAGCCGGCCGGACCCCTGCCGGGCGAGAACAGCTCCCAATAGTCGGGGAAGCGCTGCACATGGCCCAGGCCCACATACCAGGTGGCCGGCAGGTTCTCCAGGTCCTGCTCGTAGCGCAGGAAGCCGCTGGGCAGCGTGCTGTCGCGGCGCTGGCCGGCGGTGGGATTGGGCATCATCATCATGTGGCCTGATGTGGGACGGAAGTCCTTGGCCGAAGCCCGGTCCACGCGCGCGCCGCCGATCAGGCGGCCACGTTCGGAGGCGTGCCAGGTCAGTTCCGAGAACAGGCCGACGTTGCTGAATTCGGCGTCCTTTTCCCACGACTGGTTGCGATACGAGTTCGTGTCGGTGCCGCTGCGGCCACGGTGGCGGCTCTGCTGGAAGTCCAGACCGCCGGTCATGGACAGCGCATCGGCCAGCTTGAGCGTGGCGGCGACGCGGCCGCCCCAGGTGGCGCGGTCCACGTCGGCGGCCATGGCCATCGGCATGGGACCGTTCGGATCGGGCCGGCGCAGCGTGTAGTTGTCCATCACATGGTCGGCGTAGTTGTAGTAGAGCTGGGCCTCGATCTTTTCCAGCGTGGCGCCGAGGTTGCGCTTCTCGAAGCGCAGCCCGAAGCTCTCGCGCTTGAACTTCGAGCCGTCCATGCCCCGGCCGGCGTAACGCGCCTCGCCGTCGCCGGTGCCGGCGGTCAGCTCGAACAGCGTGTCGGCGTCCGGCGTGAAGCCCAGGGCCAGGTCGGTGTTCCACTTGTCCCAGCGCGAGGGCACGCGCAGGCCGTTGCCGTCCTTGTAGTCCTGCGAGTGCGAGTGGTTGCCGGTGACGCGCACGTAGACGCTTTCGTTGCCGGCGGTGAAGTCGGCGGTCTGGTCATTGCGGCCGAACGAGCCGCCAGTCAGGCTGCCGTCGAAGCGCACGCCGGCCTCGGTGAAGCGCGGCGTGTCGCGGTCGAAGCGCACGGTGCCGGCCGAGGCGCCGGGACCCCACAGCACGGTCTGCGGTCCCTTGATGACGGTGAGCTGGTCGAAGGTCTCGGGCGAAATGTAGGAGCTGGGCGCGTCCATGCGCGCCGGGCAGGCGCCGGGCATGGCGCTGCCGTTGGTCAGGATGTTCAGGCGCGAACCGAACATGCCGCGCAGCACCGGATCGCCGTTGGTGCCGCCATTGCGGATGGCCGAGAAGCCGGGAATGGTCTTCAGGTAGTCGGTGCCGTCGCTGGCCGGCAGCGGCTGGCGCGGCGTCTTGGGATTGGTGCTGAAGGTCAGCGGCGAATCGGGCGCGACGGCGGTGATGACCACCGGATCCATGTCGAAGGCGGGCGCCTGCTGGGCGCGGGCGGCGGGGAAGATGGCGGCCAGGGCCGTGGCCAGCGCCAGGGCGCGGGGAAATTCGAAACTCGGGTTCTGCATGACGGTGCGTCTCTGTCTTTGCATGTCGGACGGCCGCGCGCGGCGTCGTGGACCGTGAATGCGGCGCAAGGCGGCGAAAGGCAGGCGGAGGGTACGGCGGCCGGAAAAGCGCGCGGGCGCGCGCGGATCGTGCGATCAGGCCAGGGACGGGACAGGCGGGGCGCGCGGCCCCAGCGGCGGGCCGGCCGCGGGCAGCGGCGGCAGGGACAGCGGCACCGGCGGCGCGACCGAGGCCACGGCGGCGGCGGGCAAGGCCGGCAGATAGGGCAGCGGCGGCAGGTCCAGGGTCTGGTGCGCCACCATCCAGAACGGGCATTCCTGGGCGGTGTCATCGGCCTGGCCGGCGTGTCCGCCGTCGCGCGGATCGGACATCGCGGACATGTCGGACATGGCCGGGGATGGCGCGCGCGCGTCCATCAGCGCCGTCATCACGCTGGGCGGACCGCCGGCGGCCGAGCAGAAGCTGATTTGCAGGCGGCCCTGGCGCAGCGCGGCGGCGTCCGGCATGTAGCCGACCGGCACCAGTGCGCGCAGCACGGTCGCCAAGGCGAGCAGGCACAGCAGGAAGCGTGCGTGCGATCCCGTGGCGAGGCGTGACGGCGGATTGGACATGCGTCGCATTCTATCTGATACACGCTCTGAGACGCGCGTGGGCGGCGCAGCCGCGCAGGCCGCGCTTGCGCTGCGTCATGGCGCACGCGCGCCGGCGCGCCGCGCGCTATAGTCACGCAAACGCGCGGGGCGTCCGGCCTGCCGGACGTCCCGCCGCATACAGACGGGGATCCCACGCGCAATGAACATCAGATTGCTGGCCGGCGCGGCCGCCATCGCGGCCGCCGCCGTGCTGGCCTATGGCGGCTATCAGCTGCTGCCGCAAGGGCCGGCGCTGACGCGCAGCGAAGTGATCGGCGAGCTGGACGGCCCGCCGCTGGCGGCGCATGCGCGCGCCGACCTGTACCGCTACGGCGAGCGCCAGCTGCTGGTCGGCACGATGAGCAAGGCGAGCTGGGATCCGGCCGGACTGGCGCGCGCGCAGGTGCTGGACGCCGATGAGCCGGGTTTGCAGGCGCTCGCGCGCGGGCAGCGCGCCGCGATGGCGCAGACAGGCGCGGTCGACGGCGGGCAGGCCCAGGCCGATGCGCCGGATCCGGCCGTGTCCGCCTTCGCGGCCAGCGGGGCGCGCAGCCTGGTCTACAGCGGCGATGGCACCGGGGTCTTCACGCTGCGCGCCTCGATCGCCGCCGACGCCGGCGCCGGGCTGGTCAGCACGCCGCAAGGCCGCACGTTGTTCCTGGTGACCGAGGCGCTGCATCGGTCCGGCTCGGATCAGCCCCAGGCCGCCGGCGGGGTCTTTCGTTCCGAGGACCAGGGGCTGCGCTGGTCCTACGATGCCCAGGTCGCGCTGGGCGCGCCCGAACGGCGCGCGCTGTTCCTCAGCGAGACGCGGGCGGTGGCGCTGGAATCGCGCGACGGCGGAGAGCGGCTGCTCTATACCGAGGATGGCGCCCGGCGCTGGCAGGCGGCGACCATCATGGAACAGGTGTGGCCGGATGCCGGCGCCTACGGCAAGGCCTTCGACGCGCAGGCCGAAAGGACGCGTGGACTGGGGCAGGCGGACCGGCTGGAATATCGCTGGTCGCTGTATTCGCTGGGCGAAACGCAGGCCGTCGGCTGGAGCTGGCGCGTGCGCGTGCAGACCGGCGCGCAAGCGCCGCAGCTCATCGAGACGCGCCGTTTCGAGATCGCCTTCCAGGACGGAGCGCCTCCGGCCTTCCGCATCCAGCAGGCGGCGGCGCCGGCGCCGTTCCAGGACGCGTCAGGCGCATCCCGTGCTGACGCCGGCGGCGCGCTGCGCCAGGCGTCGGGCGGCCAGATCTATCAGCTGGACCCGGCGTCCCGGGAATGGCATGGCGTGGCCGCCGCGCCCCTGCTGCGGGGCACGCCCAGCCGTATCGGCCGGGCCTGGTTCGGGCGCGAGGGCTGGATGGTGCTGGCCTGCGCCGAGCTGCTGTTCTCGCCCGAGGGCGGCACCTGCGCCTATTTCCATACCCGTGACCAGGGTCGCAACTGGCGGCCGTTCCAGCTGTCGCCCGGCCAGGAAGAGGGATTGCTCGGCCTTGACGAAGCCGGCGAGGGCGTGCTGACGCTCGCGCTGCGCGAGGGCCGGACGGCGATCCTGCGCTATCCGCTGGATTGAGTGTGACGGCCTCTATCGGCTGTCCGCGTTCGCTGTCACGCCGGGGTCATCTGCTCGACCTACCATGCGCCAGTTTTCAATTCCGCCTTGCTTCGGGCAAGGTCGACAAGGAACGGCATGCTTGGGTCGCGGTCTGGTTATGTCCGGCGCGTTGAGGATATCGCGGGCGATGGCGCTGGCCTTGCCGTTGGCGCTGACTGGCGCGTTGGCGGCGTCGTCGGCGGCACGGGCCGTCGCGCCCTCGGATGCGCGGCAGGGGTTCGACATTCCCGCCCAGGATCTGCGCGCGGCGCTGGAAGCCTTCGACACCGCGACGGGCATTTCGGTGCTGTATGGATCGGACCTGGCCGCTGGACGCCGGTCGTCGGCGTTGCGTGGGCGTTATGCGCCGGACGCGGCGCTGCGTCTGTTGCTGGAGGGCACGGGCCTGATCGCGCAGGCGGTCGGCGACAAGGCTTTCGTGCTGCGGTCCACGCCCAGCGCGCCATCCGGCGGCGCGGTGTCGGCGCAGGCGCGGCATCGCCGGGCCTTCGAGGCGCAGCTGCAGCAGCGCGTGCTGGACGCCCTGTGCCGGCAGCCGGCCAGCGCGCCGGGCGTCTACCGCGCGGCGCTGGCGCTGCGGGTCGACCGGCAAGGGCAGATCGGCTCGGTGCGCCTGCTGGATTCCACGGGCAGCGCGGCGCGCGACGCGGCGATACGCGCGGCCTTGCAGGGCTTGCCGGTGGGCGAGCCGTCCGGCGATCCGGGCAAGGCCTACGTGGTGCTGGTGTTGCCGCGCGAGAGTCGCAAGCCGGCGGACTGCGCCAGCGCGCCCTAGCTTGCTCCGCTACGGAGCGCGAATGAGCGCTCCAGGATTCTCCGCGTTGCGCGACCTGATCGTGCAGCGCTATGACGACCTCAAGCGCCGCCTCACGCACCGGCTCGGCTCGGCCGATCTGGCGGGCGAGGCGCTGCACGATACCTGGCTGCGCCTTGAACAGTCGCAGCCCGACGGGACGCAGGCGCAGGCGGTGAAGACGCCGCTGGCCTATGTGATGCGGATGGCGTCGAACGCCGCCGTGGATCGTATCCGTTCGGAGCATCGCCATTTGAGTGGCGCGGAGCTGGATCTGCTGGTCGACGAACTGGTGGACCAGAATCCCGGCCCGGCGCGCCAGGCGATGGGCCGGGCCGAGCTGGAGGCTCTGTCCGGCGTGATCGACGCCATGCCCGCGCGGCGGCGCGAGATCCTGATCGCCGTGCGCGTGCACGAGATGCCCCTGCAGGACGCGGCCCGGCATTTCGGCATTTCGCCGCGCGTGGTCAGCCGCGAACTGAAGGCCGCGCACGATTTCTGCGCGGCGCGGATGGGGCGTTGAGCATGCGCGACCTGTTTGGCGCCCGGCCGGGCTCGGAGATCGATCGCATCGCGCGGGAGTGGGTGCAGCGCGTCGCGCTGCGGCAGATGACGGCGGCGCAGGCCGATGCCTTGCGCCAGTGGTGCCAGGCTGACCCCAGGCATGGCGCGGCCTTCGCCGAGGCGCATCGGTTGTGGCAGGCCATGGCGCCGGCGGCGGCGCTGAGCGAGGCGCGCGGCCGCGAGCGGCGTCTGTCGCGTCCGGCGCGTCGCGCCTTTCTTGGCGCGGGCCTGGCGTGCGCCGCGACGGCGGCGGGCGTGGCCGTGGTCGCGCCGCCATTCGGCCTGTGGCCGTCCTGGCGCGAATTGGGCGCCGACTATCGCACCGCCAAGGGCGAGCAGCGTCGGATCGTACTGCCGGGGACCGCCGTGCTGGATCTGAACACGCGCACCAGCGTCGCGCTGCGCGGCGCCGGCGTCGAGCTGATCAGCGGCGAGGCCGCGATCTCGCTGGCCGGCGCGAGCAGTCCGTTCACCGTCAGCGCGGCCGACGGCCGCATCATGGCGCGGGACGCGGTCTTCGAGCTTCGGCACACCGACGGCAGCGTCTGCGTGACCTGCCTGTCCGGCGCGGTCGAGGTGGCGCTGGCGAGCGGCGGCGCGACTTTGGCGGCGGCGCAGCGGCTGGTCTATGACGCGGCGGGCCTGCAGCCCGCGCGCACGCTGGATGCCGACGATCTGCCGGCCTGGCGCGAGGGTTTCCTGCGCTTCCGGCAGGCGCCCTTGGCCCAGGTGCTGGACGAGATCAACCGCTATCGCTCCGGCCGCGTCATCCTGATGGCGCAATCGCTGGCCGCCAGGCCCGTCAGCGTGCGGGTGGAGCTGGCGCGGCTGGACACGGCCATCGCGCAGATTCGCGAGAACTTCCAGCTCGACGCCACCGCCTTGCCCGGCGGCGTGCTGCTGCTGGGTTGATTCGCCCGCGCCGCGCCCGCTGGCGAGAGCCTGCCATCCGCAAGGGGCGCATCTTTCTCAATGTGGTCCGACCACAAAAAAACCGTCTGCTTTTCCCGCGTCGATCCGTCTAGGTAGACAAGGAGGGCGCTGGCATGGGACGCCGGCGCTCGCAATCGCGGCATGCGCGGGCGAGATCCGCATGCGGCGTTCTTTGGAGATGGGTGGCGATGAGCAAGCGCGGGCAAGGCAGGATTACTTTGAATGCGGGCGTCAGGCAAGCGGCCGTGCCGCTGGCGCCGCTGGCGCAGGCGCTAGCGCTGATGCTGGCGGCCGGCGGCGTCCAGGCCGCGCCGGCCGCCTTCAGCCCCGGCTGGTTCGCCGCCAAGGGCGCGGCGCAGGCGCAGACGCAGGCCAGCGGCCGGTTGCCCGACGGCAGCGTGGCGGGCATTCCGACGGCGGCGCGGCAGCAGACGCAGTCGCGCCAGCAATTGCAGCAGTCGCTCGGCAACCTGAACCGCACGGCGGCGGCCATCGCCGCGCAGCAGGCGGCGCAGGCCGCCGCGCGCCAGGCCGCGGGCAATGCCGCCCCGGCCGTGCCGGACGGGCTGGTCGCCGGCGGGTTGCAGATCGACACGCAGGCGCTCACGCGTGGTTGGACCCATGCCGAGGCGCCCAAGTCCAGCACCGAGAACGGCCGCAGCACCGTCACCATCAACCAGACCGCCGACCGCGCCATTCTTAACTGGCAGACATTCAACGTCGGCCGCGACACCACGGTGGACTTCCGCCAGCAGGCCGAGTGGGCGGTGCTGAACCGGGTCAACGACCCGGCCGGCCGTCCCAGCCAGATCCAGGGGCAGATCAAGGCGCCGGGCACGGTGCTGATCGTCAACCGCAATGGCGTGGTGTTCGACGGCGCCAGCCAGGTCAACGTGCGCAACCTGGTGGCCGCCGCTGGCAGGATCAGCGACGAGCAGTTCCGCGAGCGCGGGCTGTATGGCGCGCAAGGCTCGGAACCCAGCTTCACCGACGCGCTGGGCAAGGTCGAGGTCAGGCCGGGCGCGCGCATCGATACGCACGCGCCGGGCAGCGTCACGCAGGGCGGCGGCTATGTGCTGCTGCTGGGCGGCGAGGTGCACAACGCCGGCGCGATCAGCGCGCCGCGCGGGCAGGCGCAGCTTGCCGCCGGCGACAGCTTCATCATCCGGCGCGGCGTGGGCACCAGCGAGAACACCCTGTCGACCACGCGGGGCAACGAGATCGCGCCGCGCCTGGCGGCGAACCAGGATGGCGGTCTGGTACGCAACACCGGCCTGATCGTGGCGGCCGAGGGCGACGTGACGCTGGCCGGACGCCAGGTGCGCCAGGAAGGCGTGGCGCTGGCCACGACCACCACGCGCACGCGCGGCACCATCCACCTGCTGAATTCGGCCTCCGACGCCAAGGGCAGCATCGTGCTGGCGCCGGAATCGGTCACGGCGGTGCTGATCGATGACGACGGCAGCACGGCGCTGGATAGCCAGCGCAACGCGCTGATCAAGGAGTCGGCCGAGCAGGACCTGCTGCGCCACCGCCAGGCGCCGGGCGCGTTCGACAACCTGTCACGCCTGTCGGACCGGCGCGACCAGTCGCGCATCGAGATCGTCAGCGGCGGCGACATCCAGTTCCAGGGCGGCTCGCTGGCGCTGGCCACGGGCGGGCAGATCGCGGCCACGGCGGCGCGGCGCGGCTTCGTGGCGCAGGGCGCCGAGCTGGACGTGGCCGGCGCGGTGGGCGTGCGGATCGCGATGGCGTCCAACAGCGTCAAGATCAACGTGCAGGGCAACGAGCTGCGCGACGCGCCCAACAACCGCGACGCGGCCAAGCTGTTCAACGGCGAACTGTGGGTGGACCGGCGCAGCCTGATCCCGGTGGCGGCGGGCGTGGGCGGCTACGAGGGCGAGCGCTGGTACACGGCCGGCGGCCTGCTGGAGGTGGGCGGCTACCTGGCCAACCTGGGCCACGGCATCGGGGAATGGGCGGCGCAGGGCGGCACGGTGACGCTGGGCGGCAAGGAAGTGGTGGCGCAGGCGGGCTCGCGGATGAACCTGGCCGGCGGCACGCTGGACGTGGCCGAGGGCGTGATCAACCTGAGCTGGCTGCGCGGCGCGGACGGACGTTTGTACGAAGCCTCCAGCGCGCCGGCGGACCGGGTCTACGCCGGCCTGTACCGGGGCTACGAGGACCTGCACGGCCGCTGGGGCGAGAAGGCCACGCGGCGTTTCCTGAACCCGGTGCTGGCGCCAAGCACGCGGCGCGAGGCCGGCTACACGGTGGGCCGGGACGCGGGTCGGCTGGTGCTGTCGGCGCCCACCGCCGTGGTGGAAAGCGAGATCGTCGCCACGGTGTATGACGGCGCGCGCCAGACGCAGGCGCGGGCGGCCGGGACCGACGGCTACGGCCAGAGCCAGTTGGCGGTGGCGCGCGCCGGCGGGCTGGCGCTGGGCAACTACGGCGCGCTGGGCCGGGTCAACGTCTTCAATACCGACGTCAGGCTCGGCCGCTACGCCGATATCACCTTGGCGATGGCGGCGGGCGACGCGCTGGCGGCCGAGCGCGTCGGCACCGTGTGGCTGGACAGCGCGCGGCTGTCCGACATGGGCCTGGGCGTACTGGATCTGGCGACCGGCGGCGCGCTGACGGTGGCCCAGGTGGTGGCGCTGGCCGACGGCGGACACGCGGCGCTGACGGCGGGCCGGATCGATGCACAGGCTGGCATCACGGCGCGGGGCGGGGCCATCACGCTGAGCAACACCTTCGTGTCGCCAGACGCGAGCGTCAAGGCGCGCGCGCTGTCCAAGGCGGGCGAGGCGCCGGCCATCGTGCTACGCGAGGGCGCGGCGCTGGACGTGAGCGGCCGCTGGGCGGACCTGCAAGGCAAGGGCGTGGCCTCGCCGTGGCTGGGCCGGCTCGACGGCGGCCGCGTGACGCTGGACTCGCCGCATGGCATCGCGGTGGCGGCGGGCTCGCTGATCGATGTGTCTTCGGGCGGTGCGGTGCTGCACAGGGGCGAGACGCGCGCGGGCAAGGGCGGCGACGTCACGCTGCGGGCGGGCGCGCCGGAAGTGGAGGGCGCCACGGGCGCGCTGGCGCTGGCGGGGCAGCTGCGCGGCCATGGCATGGCCGGCGGCGGCACGCTGACGCTGGAGACGGATGGGAAGGTGGTGATCGGCGCGGCCGATGCGCTGGCCTACAGGCAGACCCATACGCAGGTCGGCGCGCAACAGCCCCAGCCCTTGCTGCTCGATCCGTCGCTGCTGGGCGCGGGCTTCGCGAAATACGACATCAACGGCCGTGACGGCCTGCGGGTGGCCGAGGGCGCGACGCTGGACGTGGCGATGCCGGTGTACCGATACGAGCCGGGCAACGAGGCCACGGGCCAGCGGCCGGCGCCGGCGCTGCTGCTGGCGCCGGTATACCAGGAGAACCCGCTCAAGGGCGCGCTGACGCAGCGCGCCGGCGCGGACCTGACGCTGCGCTCGCAGCGCATCGAGGGTGGCGCGGACATCGATATCGGCGCGGGCGCGCTGGTGTCGGTCGATCCGGGCCGCACGATCCGCCTGCTGGGCGGCGGCAACAGCCGTATCACCGTGGACGGCGCGCTGCGCGCGCCGGCGGCGTGGACATCGACGGCCGCCGCTACGGCCAGGCGCAGGCGGGCGGCAGCATCCTGCTGGGCGGCGCGCTGGACTGGGACGCGACCGGCATCGCCGAGAGCGCCCGTGATATCGCCATCGTGGTGCGCCCGGGCGCCGTGCTGGACGCCTCGGGCTCGCGCCTGGCCATCGACGCGCCACGCGGCAGCCGCCTGGGGACGCTGGACCTGGCCGGCGACGGCGGCCAGATCGTGCTGAAGTCCAGCTATGGCCTGTTCCTGGATGGCGACATGCGCGCCCGGGCGGGCGGCGCGGGCGCGGCCGGCGGCACGCTGGCGCTGACGCTGGAAACGCCCACGTTCCCGCTGTCGGTCAACGCCGAGGACGGCGTGCGCCGGCCGCGCGAACTGATCCTGTCGCAGGGCACGCAGGCCAGCGGCCTGGCATCGGATCTCAAGCCGGGGCAGCTCGATCCGGCGCTGCATCATGGCGCGGCGCGCCTGTCGGCGCGGCAGTTCGAGGCCGGCGGCTTCGGCAACCTGTCGCTGCTGGTCAACGGGATTCTCAGTTTCGACGGCGACGTGGCCCTGTCGGCCTCGCAAAGCCTGCGCTTCTATGCCGGCAGTTATGCCGTGACCGACCGCGCGATGGCAGGCACGGCCGTCAGCCTGTCCGCGCCGCATCTACGGCTGGCCGGCGCGGCGCGCGCCCGGGGCGACGGCGTCACGCCGACGGTGACGTGGCGCGACGGTGCGTCCGCGCGGCCCGGCGTGGGCAGCTTCACCGCCGACGCGGACCTGATCGATATCCGCGACCGCGTCGGCTTCGGCGCGCGCGGCGCGGTGCCGTTGCTGGCCGGCGCGCCGGTGACAGTGGATCGGCGCGGCTTCGATCAGGTCAGCCTCAACAGCCGTGGCGACGTGCGCCTGCTGGGCGGACAGGCCGGCCGTGGCCTGTCCGGCGACGCCACCACCGAGTTGGGCACCAACGGGGACCTGCGCATCACCAGCGCGCAGCTCTATCCGGCCACCGGCGCCAGCGCGACCATCTGGGGCGGCTATGAGACCGGCCGCCGCCTGGAAATCCTGCGCCAGCCCGGCACGGAGTCGGTGGCGCCGCCGCTGTCGGTGTTCGGCTCGCTGAGCCTGGGCGCGGACACGGTGATCCAGGCGGGCACCGTGCGCGCGCCCATGGGCTCGATCAGCCTGGGCCAGGATGCCCGTGGCAGCGACAGCTGGCGCGCGCGCTCGGTCGAGCTGATGCCCGGCAGCCTGACTTCTGTCAGCGGCGCCGGCGTCATGGTGCCTTATGGCGGCACGGCGGATGGCCTGACGTACACCTATGCCGGCGCGCCGCTGAAACCGCGCGAGCAGAATGCCGGCGGCATTGCGTTCTCCGGCCATACGCTGACGGGCCGCCAGGGCGCGGTGCTGGACCTGAGCGGCGGCGGCGAGCTGCGCGGCGCCGCCTTCGTGGCCGGGCGCGGCGGTTCGGTGGACATCCTGCGCACGCCGCTGGTCAACGCCAATCCGACATTCACCAATAGCGCGGCCGGCAATGCGATCTACGCCATCGTGCCGGGCCATGCCGGCGGCTACGCGCCGGTCGCGCCCGACACGGCGGGCAGCGAACCCGTCGTGGGCCAGACGCTGACGTTGACGCAGGACGCGGGCGGGTTGAAGGCCGGCGTCTACACGTTGATGCCGGCGGCCTATGCGCTGATGCCGGGCGCCTACCGCGTCGAGCTGGGCTCGGAGACCTTGCTGCCCGGCGCGGCGCCGACGCCGCAGGGCTCGCTGGCGGCGTCGGGCTACCTGGGCGTCTCCAACACCGGCCTGCGCGGCGCGCTGCCGCGCCAGCTGCTGCTGACGCCGGGTGAACGGGTGCGTTCGCATTCGAACTACAACGAGATGAGCCATGACGCCTTCGTGGCGGCGGACGCGGCGCGCAAGGGCGGCCTGCGCGGCCAGATCACGGCCGACGCCCGCACCCTGCGCCTGAACTATGAGCGCGTCTTGCCGCAGGAAGGCAAGCCCATGCTCGGCTTCGACGGCGTGGCGCGTTTCGCGGCCGCCAAGGGCGGGGTGGACGGTACGCTGGAGGTCCTGGCCAACGACGTGGAACTGCTGGCCGATGGCGCCGGCCGGACGGCGGGCTACACGGGCGCTTCGCTGTCGGCATCCGCGCTGAACCGTTTCAATCCCGTGCGCATGATGGTCGGCGGCCGGCTGGATCTGAAGCCGGGCGACAACTACGCGACCTTCGTGTCCAGCACCAACAATGTGACCGTGCGCGGGGGGGCCGCGCTCAGCGCCGCCGAGGTGTTCCTGATCAGCGGCGCCACCTGGGGCGGCATCACGGTGGAAGAGGGCGCCGCCATCTCGACCATCGGCCGTGGCAAGCCGGCCTACGATTCCAGCACGGGCTTGGTGTACGCCGCCGGCCGGACCGGCGTGCTGGGCTTGAGCAACGGCACGATCAACCTGCTGCCGGCCACGCCGGAGATGGCGCAGGGACCGGGCTACATCAATATCGGGGCCTGCGGCGGCGCTTGCACGGGCGCGGCCACCACGCTGGCCGCCGAAGGCACCTTGCTGGTCGCCACCGACCGCGCCTTCACGCTGGCCGACAATGCGCGCTATGGTGCGCGCAACCTGCTGCTGGCGATGTCCACGCTGAATCTGGGCGACGACGCCGCGCTGGCGCGGGCCGCCGCCGCCGGCGCCTTGCCGAACGGGCTGATGCTGAACCAGCGCGTGCTCGACAGGCTGCTCAAGGGCAATGCCGGCCCCGGCATTCCCGCCGTCGAAACCCTGATCCTGAACGCGCGCGATTCGGTCAATGTGTTTGGCTCGGTGACGCTGGACGCCACGCAGGGCAAGGGCGTGGGCCGGCTGGTGCTGGGCGCGCCGGCCATCTACGGTTATGGCGGCGCCGCCGACACCGCGACGATCCGCTCGCGCGAACTGGTGTGGACCGGCGTGTCCGCGCGTCCCTCCGATCTTTCGGGCCAGTACGATCCCGCGATACCGGGAGCGGCCATCGCGGACCGGCTGGGCGACGGCCGGCTGCGATTGGCCGCCGAGCGCATCGTGTTCGGCTACGGCCCGGACACCCAGCCCGTGAACTGGCTGTCGGCCCAACGCCTGGCGCTGGGCTTCGCCGGCGTCGACCTGCTGGCCGGCGAGCGCGTGACCGCCAATGGTCAGGGCACGCTCAAGGCCTATCACCGCCAGGGCGCGTACCAGGCGGGCAAGGGGTATGCCTACAGCGGCGGCGACCTGAACATCGTGACGCCGCTGCTGACGGGCGAGGCCAGTGCGTCCATGGCCTACACGGCGGGCGGCAGCCTGACGCTGCGTCGGCCGCAGGGCGCGGCGGCGCTGCCCGGGCAAGCCGGCGCGCTGGGCGCGCAGTTGACGCTGGCGGGCGGTTCGGTGGACCTGGACGGCGCGATCGCGCTGGCCTCGGGCAAGCTGAAGATCGAGGCCGAGCGCGACCTGCGCCTGGGCGCGCAATCGCGCCTGGACCTGGCTGGCCGCGAAGTCGTGTTCTACGACCAGACGCGCTACACCTGGGGCGGCGACCTGACGCTGGATAGCGCGTCGGGCAATATCGACCAGGAGGTCGGCTCGGTCATCGACCTGTCGGCGCGCAAGCAGCGCGGCGGCACGCTGGCCGCGACGGCGCTGGGCGCCGGCGCCGGTCGGATCGACCTGCGCGGTTCCATTCTGGGCGGCGCGTCCGGCCTGTACGACGCAGGCGGCACGCGCGTGCCGTATGACGCCGCCGAGATCACGCTGCGGGCACGGACGCTGGCCGACTTCGCCGGACTGAACACGCGCCTGAACGCGGGCCAGGTTCATGGCGCGCGCCGTTTCCAGATCAAGCAGGGCGATCTGATCTTGGGCGACGAAGTGCGCGCGCGCCAGGTCAGCATCACGGTGGACGGCGGCAGCCTGACCGTGGCCGGCCGCATCGACGCCAGCGGCTTCCAGCCCGGCATCATCCGCCTGGCGGCCAGGGGCGACCTGAATCTGCTGGGCACGCTGGACGCGCATGGCGCGGGCCTGCGTCGCGACAGCCATGGCCAGATCATCGACAGCCCCAACCGCGCGCAGGTCTCGCTGACGTCGAGCCTGGGCACGCTGACGCTGGGTCCGTCGGCCAGCATCGACCTGCGCGCCGGCACCGAGGCCGCCGGCAACGACGGCCGCGCGCGCGGCACGCTGGACCTGAACGCGCGCCGCTTGGGCGGCGCAGGCACGCGCGGCGACGGCGCGGGCGCCGATGATGTGGCGATCCTGGTGCAGGGCCGGCCGCAGGTGCGGGGCGCGTCCCTCATCGCGGTGAACGCGTTCCGCGAGTATGCCGACGCAGAATTGGCGAGCGCGCCGGACGTGTCCGGCAGCAGGCCCCAACTGATCACGCAGGACATGCTGATCCGCATCGACCGCGACAGCCAGGATTTCATCAACGCGGCGCTGGGCAACGGCGCGCTGCGCGCGCGGCTCGCGGGGCTGGACGGCCACCGCCTGCGTCCGGGCGTGGACATCGTCAGCGATCCGCTGATCAATCCCGCCGGCAACCTGACGGTGGTGGGTGACCTGGACCTGTCGGGCTTGCGCTATGGCCCGGGCTCGGACCGCAACGATCCCGCGCGGCGCGGCTTCGGCGAACCGGGCGTGCTGAACATCCGCGCGGCGGGCGATCTGACCATCCACGGCAGCATCAACGACGGCTTCGCCCCGCCGCCGGCCACGCCAGACGATCAAGGCTGGTACCTGTTCGAGTGGCGCAATGCGCAGAACAGCGGCAACACGCCGTTCGGCGGCGATATCGTGATTCCCATCGACGGCGTGTCGCTGGACAAGGGCACCGTGTTCCCCAAGGGCGCCGTGCTGAACTACGACCTGCCGGCCGAGGGCGTTACCCTGCCCAAGGGCATCGCCTTGCCGGTGGCGGTGGAGCTGACCGGCAACTACGTGCTGCCGGCGGGCGTGGTGCTGGGCGCGGACGTGTACCACGGCGACGGCTCGGTGGCCTGGCGCGCCGGCACGGTGCCGACGGCCGACGTGACGCTCGCGCCGGGCATGAAGCTGGGCGCCGGCACGGTGCTGCGCGCCGAGACGCTGGCGGCGGCGTTGACCTGGCCCAAGGGCGTGGCCTTGCCCGCGCCGATGACGGCCAGCGGCGTGCTGGCGCTGGCGCGCGGCGCCTTGATTCCGGCCATGACCAAGATCGAGCTGCCCGATGACAAACCGGTCAACCTGCGGCCGAAGACGGGCGAGTTCCAGGGCGCCAACTGGGCGCTGGCGCCGATGCTGCCGCAGGGCGCCACCAGCTGGAGCCTGCAGCTGACGGCCGGCGCGGACCTGGGTTCGGCCGATCCGCGCGCCGTCGATCCGGCTTCGCGCGGTTCGCTGGTGCTGGCCGACTCTCACGCCTCGACTCGCATGAAGATCGTGCCGGGCGGCGTTGGAATGGTGTACGCGCCCAACGATCTCGGTTACCCCGTGGGCGAGCCGGTGGACCCGGACTGGGTCAGCGATTGCGACCTCTTCCCCGGGCTTTGCGTGACCGATCCCAAGCGCATCAAGCGCACCTGGACGCAAGACGGCTCCGACATGTTCGGCACGGAAGTGGGCACGCCGGTGCAGGAAGAACTGGTTGTCTTCTGCGACATGATCCCGGGTGTCTGCAACGTCGCGATCGAGCCGGTCCGCGACATCGCGTCCGCTGAGCTGCTGGCGCCCATGTTCAGCGTGGTGCGCACCGGCGCCGGCGACCTGGGCGCGGCGGCGGCCGGCGATCTGCGCATGGACACGCCCTATGGCTTCTATACGGCGGGCACGCCATCGGCGGCGTTGCGCCGCGCCGACGGCAGCGATCCGTATGCGCAGCCGCGCGGCAGGCACATCTTCGATCCGGCCGAGGGCGCCGAGCGCGCTTCGCTGCTGGGTCCGCAACAGGACGACTACAGCGCGGCCAACGGCGCGTACCGTGCCTGGTATCCCGAGCGCGGCGGCAACGTGGACATCGTCGTGGGCGGCTCCGTGTCCGGGGACGCCTGGACGGAGTTCGCGCCGCCCAACCGCCCGCAGACGCCCAGCGCCAGCGTCGGCAACTGGCTGTGGCGGCAAGGGTCCGACGCCTTGCCGGCCTCGTGGTGGATCAACTTCGGCGCCTATGCCGTGCCCATGGCCACCAATATGTGGGCCAGCAGCCATCCGTACATCGTCGGCTTCACCGGCTTCGGCACGCTGGGCGGCGGCAACCTCAGCATCGCCGCGGGCGGCGACGCCGGCATCGTGGCGGCGCGCGGCCTGGGAGACTATGGCGCGCCGGAACCGCGCAGCCGCGCCCTGGTCGCGGCCGTGGGCGGCACCGGCCGCGTCGCGCCCGACGGTAGCCTGGTGCTGACCGGAGGCGGCGATTTGAGGCTGCGGCTGGGCGGCGCCCTGAACCCGGACCTGGACGCCTCGCAGTACGCCACGCAGTACCGGACCAATCGCCAGAAGCCCGACCTGGACGGCATGGTGACCAACCTGCGCGGCGCCATCCAGATCGAGGCACGCGCCATCGGCGGCTCGCGCCAGCTGTTCCGCCGGGACGCCGTCGCGCAGCCCGGCCTGACGGGCGACGCCATGGATCCGAGGCCAATCAATCCCTTCGTGCCGACGCTGTCGAGCGCCAGCGGCGGCATCACGCTGGTGCCGGGCGACTCCGCCGTCTATCTGGAGACCCTGGGCGACCTGGTGCTGTCCGGCGTGTCCGATGCCGGCCGCGTGCGCGTCCTGAATACCTCCATCCAGACGCCGGGCAATGGCCTGTCCGTGGGCGGCGGCCAGAGCTGGTTCTCTTTGTGGACGCCGGCCACCGCCATCAATCTGTTGAGCGCGGGCGGCAATGTCACGCCGGATACCTCGCTGAGCCACGAGGCCGCCGGCTCGGCTGCCGTGATCCGGGGGGACGACGTGACCGTGTATCCATCGATCCTGCGCGTGACGGCGGCCTCCGGCAATATCTACTACGGCCGTTCCGCCAAGAGCGGTTCGCCCGGCAGCACGCCCGCCGGCGGCCTGCTGCTGGCGCCCTCGGCCAGCGGCGAGCTGAGCTTCCTGGCGCAGCAGTCCATCTATGGCGGCGGCACGCCGGTCAGCATGTCCGGTTCGGACACGCCGCTGCCCACGCCGTTCATGCCGGCCTATGCCGGTTATGACCTGGCGGGCGGCCTGCAGCGCGGATCGCACAACAACAGCATCGACGGTGCGCCGGTGCCGCGCGCGGACGGGCCCGTCGCGCCGACCAAGGACGCGCATCCGCTGTTCGCTTTCGGGCCGGACACGCCGGGCGCCCGATCCCCGCGCGCGGAAGGATCGGAACCGATCCGCTTCTATGCGGTGCAGGGCGACCTGGTCGGGCTCAGCTCGGGCATGTCCGTGCAGTACGTGCCGCAGACCAACCGCAGCATCCTCAACTGGCTGCGCGCGGCGGCGCCGGTCCAGGCGCTGGCGGGGCGCGACATCGCCGGCCTGGGCGGCGTGTTCCTGCACAACGGCCCGTCGGATGTCTCGCTGCTGCATGCAGGCCGCGACATCTGGTATGCCGACGTCAAGGTGGCGGGCCCCGGCCTGCTGGACGTGGTGGCCGGGCGCAATCTGGTGCAGGAAGACCGCGCCAGCATCGTCAGCGTCGGCCCGGCGCTGCGCGGCGATAAGCGGCCGGGCGCGGATATCGCGATCACGGCGGGCGCCGGCTCGGCCGGACCCGACTACGACGCGCTGGGCAAGCGCTACCTGGACCCGGCCAATCGCGCCGTGGCCGGCCAGACCCTGACGAGCCAGCCCGGCAAGGTGGTGCATACCTATGAGCGCGAGCTGGCCGACTGGCTGCGCGCCCGCGACGGTTTCACCGGCAGCGACCAGGACGTGCTGGCGCGCTTCGAGACCCTGCCGCTGGCCCTGCGCCAGGCCTTCCTGCGTTCGGTGTATTTCGCCGAGCTGCGGGCCGGCGGCCGCGAGTACAACGACGCGCAAGGGCCGCGTCCGGGTTCGTACCTGCGCGGCCGCCAGGCCATCGCGGCGCTGTTCCCGGAAGGCGCGGTGCGCGAGGGCGGCATCTCGATGTTCGGACCGTCCGGCGTGCGTAGCGTCGGCGGCGGCTCGATCCAGCTGCTGGCGCCCGGCGGCCAGATCGTGGTGGGCGTGCAGGGCGTGGCGCCGCCGGGCAGCGCGGGCCTGATCACGCAGGGCCAGGGCGACATCCAGGTCTATTCCAAGGGCAGCCTGCTGCTGGGATTGTCGCGCGTGATGACGACCTTCGGCGGCGACATCCTGGCCTGGTCGGCCGAGGGCGACATCAACGCCGGCCGGGGTTCGAAGACCACGGTGGTCTACACCCCGCCGCGCCGCGACTACGATGCCTTGGGCAATGTGGTGATGGCGCCGCAGACGCCGGCGGCGGGCGCGGGCATCGCCACGCTGAATCCGATTCCGGAAGTGCCGCGCGGCGACGTGGACCTGATCGCGCCGCTGGGCACGATCGATCCGGGCGAGGCCGGCGTGCGCAGCTCGGGCAACGTCAACGTGGCGGCGCTGCACGTGGTCAACGCGGCCAACATCCAGGCCCAGGGCAACAGCAGCGGGGTGCCGGTGACGGCGGCGGTCAACACCTCGGCGCTCAGTTCGGCCAGCGCTGCGTCGGGCGCGGCGGCGGCCTCGGCCGAGAGCGAGGCGAGCCGCTCGCGCAATGCGGCGCGCCAGTCGCAGCCGTCGATCATCTCGGTGCAGATTCTGGGCTTCGGCAATGAGGGCGCCGAGGGCGCGACGCAGGCGCCCGCCGGCGGATCGGCTGGCGCGGCCGCGCTGGGCGCCACGCGCGCCGACGCGGCGCATTATGCGCCGGACGCACCGGTGCAGGTGCTGGGGCAGGTGGACCTGGGACAGGCAGAGCTGGGCCGGCTGACGGAGACCGAGCAGCGCAACCTGGCCAGATTGACGGCCGAAGGGGGCTGAACCGGCCCGGCTTGAATGGCAGACAGGGCGGCCCTTGCGGGCCGCCCTGTTTGTCTTGGCTTCGGCATTGAATAGCGCTTCTGTGGCGCTGATGGGCCGCAGGCCGCAGCCATCGGCTTCGCAGGCATTCGGGCAGGGCGCTTGCCTTGCGTGTTTTCCGAAACCGATGCCTTGGAAATTACGACAAGATTGCAGCCAGATTAATTTCCGTATCGCCGGCATCCGCCTCCTTCCGGACCCGAGATCAAGGGTTGTCAGCGGCTTGAGGGCGATTGAAGGCGTTTAGGCGGATATTCGCCTCAGAAGCCGAAAATCGCTGCTTGAACGCGCTGCGATACCGTCAGAAATGTAATTTGCTGCCAGCGACCGTGTTCACGAGAATCCGGCTTGTTCGCGCACTGACCGATTGAATTGGTCTTGCGACGACGACGTGGGAGTGGCGTGGCGGCGGATCTGCGATGGTTTTCCCGAGCGAATCATGATCGTGCCGGCGGACCGCGCCGGTTTGTGTGTGCCGCGTTCTTGCCACTCCGGATTCGTGAAATGTGGAGAAAGGCCATGCGCAGCAGACTCAGGCATAAATTGAACAAGGTTATCTTCAGGCTGTCGCCAGTGCTGGCCGAGCGATGCAATATCGATTTCAAACTGGAGACGCCGAGCCGGGCGTTCATGGAAAACGAGATTTTCAGTTATGTGAACCGCCTGGCTCGCGCGGCGAACCAGAGACACCGGCTGCTTTTTCTAGGGATGGACCGGTACAACTGGCACTATCCCAGATTGCTGCATGCCGTGGATTTTCATTCGATTGATATCAGACCGGAACGCGCCAAATATGGTCCTCCGGGGCGGCACATCGTCGGCGATGTGATGGACATGGCGAGACACTACGGCGAGGAGACGTTCGATATCGTCGTTGCCAATGGCTTGTTGGGCTTTGGCGTGAATACGCCGCATGCTCTGCAAATCTTGTTGGCGCAGTGCCACAGGGTGCTCAAGCCCGGTGGATTGTTCGTGCTGGGCTTCAATGCGCGCGCCGATATCGTGCCGTTCCCGGTGACGCTGGATGAGGATATGTTCGACGAGTTCGCGCCGCCGATCGAAGGCGTCCGTGAGTCGCGGCACATGGTGGACGACGCCTACAAGCACCTGTATGTCTTCGCTGGAAAGACCGCTCACGACAGGCCGGCGGCCGGGAGCCGGCCTGCGGTGCAAGGGTGGGATGCTCCTCTGGAGCTTGCTCCCCTCGCGATGTCGTGAATGGAGCGCCGTGGCTATCCGATGAGCCTGGCTTTTTCGTTGCGACGGCGCTGTCGTGCGCGTTGAGTTCGCCGCTGGCGCAGGCCGTCGCGTAGCCGGCGGCGTGCCGCCTCAGGCCGCGCGGGCCCGCGCCGAAGCGGGAAAGTCCGGCAGCGAGATATCGCTATGTCCGGGCGTGACCCAGCGCACGCGTTCGCGGGTGGCGTCGATGCAGCCGCCTTCCTCGTACACGCCCTGCGGATCGCGGATGCGCATCATGCGCGCCAGCACGGCGGCGGTGGCGTCGGGATCGGCCAGCGTCTGGCGCACCAGCGTCTTGACGCGGTCTTCGTCGATATAGCCCTTGCCCCGGGCGTCGGCGCGCAAGGCATGCTGCCAGTGATGGATCTCCACGCACTTGGAGGTCAGCGTGAAGGGCTGGTCGCGTTCCCAGAAATTATTGAACAGGCCGCCGCCCAGGTAGAACACCCAGGAGCCTTCATAGCCTTCCACGTCGGACGAAGCGGAGTCCGGATTGCGGAACCAGAGCCGGTCGCCCGGCACGTAGAAGCGCTGCGGCAGCGGCTCGGCCAGCGAGCCGTATTCGTGCAGGAAGGTGTCGTGAAAGCGCCCGGACATCACCGCGCGCGTTTCCCACTGGCGCTGCAGGTCGCGCGCCAGCGCGGGATTGGCCTCTTCAAGCTCCTGGGCGATGCCCAGCACGGTGACGTATTCGGTCGCGCGGTAGCAGGAGAAGGCGTAGAGCTGGCCCGAGGCCTCGGGCTGGGTGGCGCGGCGCAGGCCTTCGATGAGCGAGCGGCCGGGCAGGATGGTGAAGCCGCGTTCTTCGTCGTAGGTCCAATAGCCCTCGGGGCGCTCGGCGTGCTCGGTGTCGAAGGCCAGGGCGGTCTTGCGCGCGGCCTGGACGATGCGGCGGCGGATGCGGACGGCGGACTCCAGCTCGGGCACGGACGGGAAGGGGAAAGGGACCGGGCTGCCCAGCATGGCCAGCAGGATCTCGCGCTCCAGCGCGCCTTCGTCGGCGCCGCTGTCCAGGCCCAGCGATTGCGCCAGGCCGGTGGTGTCGTGATCGGGCAGGTGTTGCGCCGCGAAGGCGGGCGCCAGGCTGGCCCGGCAGCCGGGCGCGGCGCCGTCCAGGTCCGTGCAGATCGTGATGTCCCGCAGGCGGGAGCGCGCCAGGAAGTCCTGGAGTTGCTGGCGGGCCGCGCCGGTCTGGGCGGCGTCCGTGGGAATGAGATGGATGCCGCCCAGGTCCGGGCGGCTGGGGGAGTGCTGAACGTGAGACATGTGAGGCTCTGGAATGCAGCGTTGAACCCGGGAATCGCCGACGGCGGCCAGTGGCGCGGCGGTCGGCGGGACAGTTGATGATTGCAGATCCGGGGCTGGCGCGGTAGTAGCGGGTAATACAGGGTTAATACCCCCCTCGCGCAGCCAGGCCCCGATCGCAGCGGGGCGGATTGTAGTCATGGCGCCTGACGCGCGCGTGTCATTTGACGGTCTGTAGCGGCCGGTTTGTGTCGTTGCCGCAACGCGGGGAAGTCCGGATTGGATTTTGCGCTTGCGCGGAATGAAAGCTTTATTACACAATTCAGTCGCAAATGCGAATGCCTTGCATTTGTATTTATCTGTTAAAGATCAAGAAAGGAACAACGATGGCGACTGGCACCAGGCCCGGCCCTAGCCCCAGGCGCGCCCAATCCGTGGGCGCGGCGATGTTGATGATGGGAGCGGGGGCGGTCGCCCCGGCGCTGGCCCAGCAGCCGCAGCAACAGGTGGAATTGCCCGCCGTCACCGTGACGGCGACCGAGGTGAATGAATCCCCGACCGGCCCGGTGCAGGGCTTCGTGGCCAGGCGCGCCGTCACCGCCACCAAGACCGACACGCCGCTGATGGAAACGCCGCAGTCGATCACGGTGATCACGCGCGACCGCATGGAACTGCAGGGCGCGCAATCGGTGCAGCAGGCGGTGGGTTATACCGCTGGCGTCACCGCCGCCGCCTTCGGCGTGGACAACCGCGGCGATTCGGTCAAGATCCGTGGCGCCGATTCCACCCAGTACCTGGATGGCCTGCTCAATTCCGTCGGCTTCTACAACAACACCCGTCCCGATCCCTATGCGCTGGAGCGCATCGAGGTGCTGAAGGGGCCGTCCGGCATGCTGTACGGCCAGGGCGCCGTGGGCGGCATCCTGAACCAGGTCAGCAAGCGTCCGCAGGCCGAGGCCGCGCGCGAGATCGGCATCAGCTACGGCAACTACCAGCGCAAGCAGATCCAGGCCGACCTGACCGGCCCCATCGACGAAGAAGGCAAATGGCTGTACCGCGTGGTGGCGCTGGGGCGCGACAGCAACGCCTCGATCAAGCACGTCAAGGACGACCGCTATTTCATCGCGCCATCGCTGACGTACCGCCCCAGCGCCAGCACCTCGCTGACGCTGCTGGCGAATTTCCAGAAGGACGACAGCGGCACCATGCTGGGCTTCCTGCCCTGGCGCGGTACGCTGTACGGCAAGCCGGGCGGGCGCATCCCGCAGGACTTCTTCGTCGGCGAGCCGGGCTTCGACAAGTACACCGCCGAGCAGCGCTCGCTGGGCTATCAGTTCGAGCACGCCTTCAACGATACCGTCACGGTGCGCCAGAACCTGCGCTACACGCACAGCAAGGTCGATTACCGCAGCGTCTACACCGCCGGCTTCAATGGCGCCGGCCATGGCTGGGTGCCGGGCAGCGACACGCTGCTGCGCCGCACGATCTATCTGAACCAGCCCACGCTCGACCAGTTCGTGGTCGACACGCAGGGCCAGTTCAAGTTCGCCACCGGCGCGCTGCGGCATACGCTGCTGGCGGGCATCGACTACCAGCGATCCAAGCTTGCCGCCCGCCGTGGCGTGGGCGGCTCGGCCGCGCCCATCGACGTGTACAACCCGGTCTACGGCAATTACACGCCGCCGACGTCCACCGTGCGCGTGCCCGACTCGCACGCCAACCAGACCGGCCTGTACCTGCAGGACCAGATGGAGTGGAACCAATGGCTGCTGATGCTGGGCCTGCGCCACGACAGTTCCAGGTCGTCCGTGGACGGCACGCCGTCCGGCAGTCGCGACGACAGCGAGCTGAGCAAGCGCTTCGGCCTGATGTACCGCTCGGCCATGGGCCTGAATCCGTACATCAGTTACGCGGAGTCGTTCCAGGGCGTGGCCGGCTTCAACAAGGCCAACGAAGCCTACAAGCCGTTGCGCGGCAAGCAGTGGGAGGCGGGCGTCAAGTACCAGCCGCCGGGCGAGAACCTGACGGTCACGGCCAGCGTCTTCGACATGATCGAGAAGAATCGCCAGGTCGCCGGCGTGGTCAATGGCCAGGCCGACACCGTGCAGGTCGGCGAGGCGCGCACGCGCGGCCTGGAACTGGAGGCCATGGCCTCGCTGGGCCGGATGGACCTGGTGGCCACCTACACCTACCTGAACCCCAAGATCACCAAGGGCACGGCCGCCGACCAGGGCCAGCGGCTGGCCAGCATTCCGTCGAACATGGCGTCGCTGTGGGCCAACTACCGCTTCAGCGCCTTCGGCGTGCCGGGCTTCCTGGCGGGCGCGGGCGTGCGCTACAACGGCCACAGTTTCGACGGCGTGGGCAACAACCGCGTCGAGGGCGTGACGCTGTACGACGCGGTGCTGGCCTATGACCGAGGCCCGTTCCGCGTGGCGCTGAACGTGACCAACCTGTTCGACAAGGAATACGTGGGCACCTGCATCGCGCGCGGCGACTGCTTCTACGGCACGCGGCGCACGGTGGTGGGCAGCGTGACCTATCGCTTCTGATCCGTCCGGCCCGCGCCATACCGATTCGCTATTTCACCAGTCCACATAAGCACGCACAGCGCGCCCGGATCAGGTTTACCTTGGCGGGGTGGACATCGGAAGCATCGATATTCGGCTTCCCGATGTCAGCCATCGAAAAGGGGAACCCGAGTGACAGAACATGCCATCGATCCGGCCTTCGCCATCGAAGAGGCCGCGCGCAGGCTGCGCGACGCGAAGATGACCGGCGCGCAGTGCGAGCCGGTTTCCAGCCTGCTGTCCGGACAGGATATCGAGGCCGCGTATGCCGTGCAGCAATTGAACGTGGAGCGTCGCATCGCGCGTGGGCAGCGGCTCATCGGCCGCAAGATCGGCCTGACCTCCATGGCGGTGCAGCGCCAGCTGGGCGTGTCCCAGCCGGACTATGGCGCCTTGCTGTCGGACATGATCGTGGGCGACGGCGCAACCCTGCCGCCCGAGGGCCTGCTGCAACCGAAGGTCGAGGCCGAGGTGGCGCTGGTGCTGGGCAGCGACCTGGACCTGGACGAGCCCAATGTCGCGGATGTATTGCGCGCCGTCGCCTTCGTGCTGCCGGCCATCGAAATCGTCGACAGCCGGATCAGGGACTGGAAGATCTCCCTGGTCGACACCATCGCGGACAACGCGTCCAGCGCCCGCTTCGTGCTGGGCACGCCGGCGATCCGGGCGGACGGCTTCGATTTCGCCGGGTGCGTCATGGAGATGACGATCAACGATGCGCCGGCTTCCCGGGGTGACGGGCGTGCGTGCATGGGCAGTCCGCTGAATGCCGCCGTCTGGCTGGCGCGGCGCATGCGGCAATTGGGCACGCCGTTGCGGGCCGGCGATATCGTGATGACCGGCGCGCTCGGACCGATGTGCGCGATACGGCCGGGCGACCGGGTCATGGCGCGGATTGCCGGGCTGGGAACCGTGGGCTTCGAGCTGGGCGGGGCCGGATCCTGAGGGCGGCGCCGGGCGCCGGGACGGGGCAGGGGCCTTGGTGATACCCCTGTCTTGCTGACGGGCGGGATCCGGCCTAGGCTGTTGAAAAAAGGTCTGCGAAGCCGTCGCGTCGACAGCCGCGTTGTGGGGGGAGGCAGGGCCGGAAATGGACCTGAGACGATTACAGGCGTTCGTCGCCATCGCCGAGCTGAAGAATTTCACCAAGGCGGCCGAGCTGCTGCACATCGCCCAACCGGCGCTGGGCCTGAAGATCCGCAAGCTGGAAGAGGATCTTGAACAGCAGCTGTTCGTGCGGCATTCGCGCGGCGTCATGATGACCGACGCCGGAAAATTCCTGCTGCCGCAGGCGCGGGCGCTGCTCGCGCAGGCCTCGGCCCTGAAGCAGGTCATGCGCGACTTCAGCTGTCCGCCGCATGGCCGGGTGGTCATGGGCGTGCCGCCGAATGTCATGGAAGGGATCACGGGCATCATCGCCCGGCGCGCGATCCAGGAACTCCCGGACGTCAACCTGAACATGGTCGAAGGCCTGTCCCATACGCTGGAGGAATGGCTGGACGACGGCCGGCTGAATCTGGCCTGCGTGTTCGACGGCAGCGACGAGACCACGGGCAGGCCCGGACAGGTGCTGTACGAAGAGCCCTTCGTCTTCGTCGGCAATGCCGATGCGCTGCGGCCCGAGGACGGCCCGATCACGCTGGCCGAGGCGCTGCGCCAGCCGCTGGTGGTGCCGGCGGCGCCGCACCGGCTGCGCGCGCTGCTGGAAGACAAGGCGCGCGAGCTTGGCGAGCAGGTCCATGTGCGCTTCGAGGTGGAATCCGGTTCGATCATGAGCGATCTGATCGCGCAGAAACTGGGATATTCCATCCTGCCGGCGAGCGTGGTCAGCAGCCGGGTCCAGCGCGGGGAACTGGCGATCCGGCCGATCTTCCAGCCGGACTGGTCCTGTACGCTGCGGCTGGTCTGGCCGCTGGGCGGCGATCTGTCCAGCGCGACGCAGGCCGTCATCAAGCTCGTGAGCGAGGTCGGCGAGGAAGCGCGCAAGTCGCGCGCCGGCGCTTAGCGGCCCGCGCGCGCCAGATCATTTCGGCATGGCAGGCGAGCCGAGAGACTTCTGGACCGGCGCGCGGGGCGCGCATTAAGGTGTTCCTGCATTGCCGCATGGGCCGCGCGGCGCGGCGCCGGCGGCATGCCTGGCGGACCCCGGTGGCGGTCCGCCTTGCGCGACACGGGACATGACGCAGATGGATATTCGAGGTGAAGTCGTCTTGATCACAGGCGGGGGATCGGGCCTGGGACGCGCGATCGTGGAACGCTTTCATGCGGAAGGCGCGCGGATCGCGGTATTGGAAAAATCCCCGTCCAAGGCCGGCGCGCTGCGTGAATCGCATCCCGACATCGTGGTGGTCGAAGGCGACTGTTCCCGTCTGGATCCCAATCAGCGGGCCGTGGACGAGACGCTGGCGCGGTACGGCAGGCTGGACGT
Organism: Achromobacter sp. 1011791174; assembly: GCF_059760925.1. Classification (NCBI taxonomy): domain Bacteria; kingdom Pseudomonadati; phylum Pseudomonadota; class Betaproteobacteria; order Burkholderiales; family Alcaligenaceae; genus Achromobacter; species Achromobacter sp. 1011791174. The sequence goes on along the minus strand of NZ_JCBANH010000034.1, from coordinate 23,361 downwards.
CTTCATCGGCAATGCGGGCGTCTGGGACAACCGTACCGGCCTGCTGCAGCTGGAGCCCGAGCGGATCGGCCAGGCTTTTGACGAAGTCTTTTCGGTGAACGTCCGTTCGCTGGTCCTGGGCGCGCGCGCGGCGGCGCAGGCCTTGCTGCGAAGCCGGGGCAGCATGATCTTCACGCTGTCCAACGCCAGCTTTCACACCGGCGGCGGCGGTCCCCTGTACACGGCGTCCAAGCACGCCGCTGTCGGCCTGCTGCGCCAGCTGGCCTACGAACTGGCGCCGGCGATACGCGTCAACGGCGTGGCCCCGACGGCAATGGCTTCCGATCTGCGCAGCCCGGATTCCCTGTCGCGGCAGCCGGCGCGGGATCGTCCGGTCGATCCCGCGAGCCGGGAGGCCGAGATCGCGGCGATGCTGCCGCTGAACTTCTATCCTGTCGCCGAGGACTATGTGGGGGCCTACCTGTACCTGGCGTCCCGGACCGCCGCCCGCGTCTGCACGGGCAGCATCATCGCGTGCGATGGCGGCATCGACATTCGCGGCATCCGTCCCGCCTCGGGCGTGGCGCCGGCCTAGCGCCGAACGGGCGCCGGGCGGGGTTCCCGCCCGGCCATCCTGGGCGACTCAGCGGCGCAGCGCATCCCACCAGGGACAGGCGCCTTCCATGACGTGGTGATTGCCGGGCAGAACCTGGACCGGGCCGCGCACGCCCCGCGCCGCGGCGTCCAGGCGCATGGCCAGCGCCTGCGCGCGCCCCTCGGGCGGCAGCCAGGCGCGCTCATGGCCCCAGAGGCTGGGACCGTCGCGCAGTTCGACCGGCTGCCAGGCGTCGGGAGCGATGTCGCGGCCGCCCCAGCCGTACTCCACCATGAAGCCGGACGGGGTACGCGCATAGAACGAGGTCATCAGGTCGTTGCTGTGGCGTCCCAGGCTGACGCTGACGCAGTCGTCGGCGTCGGCCAGGTCCAGGCCCTGGCCGACATCGTCCAGGCTGTAGGTCTCCACCATCAGGTGATGCAGCCTGCGGCTGATCCCCGTCTCGGCCAGCGCCAGGCTATGGTGCCGCGCGTTGGTGTGGAAGAAATAGGCCTTGAAGGGATGCAGCATGTAATCGCTCAGGCGGAATTCGAGCACGTCGACATAGAAGGGGAGCAGGTCTTCGATGCGTTGCGCCATGAGCACGACATGGCCCATGCCCAGCGGACCGGTGCGAAAGCCCGACATGGCGCGGCCGGGCCGGAATGCGCGATCCGCCAGCGCGGGATCGCAAAAGGCTTCATGGCGGTTGCCCGACGGATCGAGGAAGCACAGGCCGCGCCCCACCTGGCGCCGGTCGGCGGCCGCCCGCGACATGGCCTCCACCCGGACGCCGGCCCGGTCCAGCCTGGCGGCGAGCCGTTCCAGCGCGTCGCCGTCGGCGACCTCCCAGCCGTAGAAGACGGCGCCGTCGGCGCTGCCCTGGTCCACCAGGATGCGCTGCTTGCGGTCGTCCATGCGGAAGGCCAGCGACGAGGCGGTGGCGTCCGCCACCTCCAGACCCATGATGCGCGGGCCGAAGACGCGCCATTCGTCGAGGCGGGTGGTTTCCACCCCGACATAGCCCAGGCTTTGCAGTAGCATGATCGGCCTTTCGTTCAAGAAGCCGGCGTGCAATCGGCGCCCACGGCGACCGAGTCCAGGAAGCCGAGCAGGCGCTGGTGGAAGCCGTCCGGATCCTCGTACTGCGGCCAGTGTCCGCAGTTCGGCATGATGTCCAGGCGCGATCCCCGGACATGCCGGCTGGCCGTCTCGGCCGCCTGCCAGGGCGTGGTGGGATTGAATTCGGTCCAGAGGAAGTACGTCGGCGTGGCGACGCGCTCGAGCCGTTCGGCGGTGATGTAGAACTGCCCCCCGCGTTCCGGATCCATGATGCCGGCGATCATCGGCTGTATCCGCAGCATGTCCGGGTTGGACCAGAACCGCAGCCGCGTCTCCACCAGTTCGTCGCTGACGAAGCGCCCGGGTTCGTGGAACAGCCACTCCAGGCGCGCGCGGATGCTGTCGCGCGTCGGCGCCGCCGATGCCTGGCTGGAACGCTTGCGCAGTTCCGCCACGCCGGGCGAGCGCAGGTTGTCGAAGCCGTCCACCTGCAGGCCGGCACCCACGCAGCAGGTCCAGGACAGCACGCGCGACGGCGCGGCCTGGATCATCCAGTACGCGACCCAGGAACCCAGCGATTCGCCGACGATGTGGGCGCGGGCGATGCCCAGCGTGTCCATCAGGGCCAGGATGTGGGCGGCGTAGTCCGGCGGCATGTAGTCGCCGTCCGGCTTGTCCGTCATGCCGTGGCCCAGCATGTCCACGGCGATGACGCGATAGCGCTGCGCCAGGGGAACCACGTTCTTGGCGAACGCCTCGACATGGCCGCCTATGCCGTGCAGCAGCAGCACGGCCTGGCCTTCGCCGGCCTCCAGGCAACGGGTGCGCACGCCGTTGACGTCATGAAAACGCACGCTGGCGCCCAGCGCGTTCAGCCATAGGGACATCATTCTCTCCTTGGTGTGTCGGGCCGCATTGGCCCGGGACTACAGATCGAGCACCAGCCGGCTGCCCTTGCAGCCGGAAACGCAGATCAGCATTTTTTTGTTCGCCTCGCGCTCTGCGGCGCTGAGCAAGGCGTCGCGATGGTCCGGGATGCCTTCGATGACGCGGGTCGCGCAGGTGCCGCAGATGCCATCGGCGCAGGAGTGCGGAATATCCAGTCCGGCGTCCAGCAGCGTGTCCAGGATGGTGCTGCCCTCGGCCACGAAATGGCTGCCGCCGGATGCCGCGGCGATCACGGTGAATCCACCGGCGGCGACATCGCCGCTGCCCTTGAAGCGTTCGAGATGGACCTGGGACGGCTGCCGGCCCGCCGTCGCGGATTCGAACGCATCCAGCATCGGCGCCGGCCCGCAGCAATACAGCTGCGCGTCCGCCGGCGCGGTCCGCAGGAATCCCGCCAGATCGGCCGCGCCGCCGGCTTCCTCGTCGACGTGCAGGCTCAGCCGGTCCGGATAGCGTTGCAGCAGGATATCCAGGTAGGCGGCGCGGGCGCGCGAGCGCACGGCATAGAGCAGCCGCCAGTCGCGTTGCTCGGCTGCCAGGCGCTGGATCATGGCCCAGATCGGCGTGATGCCGATGCCGCCGGCGATGAGGAGGTTGGGGGCCGCGCCGGACGCCAGCGGGAAATGATTACGCGGGCCGCTGGCCTGCAGCGTGTCGCCGGGGCGGAGCCGGGCATGGATGTAGGCGGAGCCGCCCCGGCTGGCGGCATCCAGCGCCACCGCCAGCACGTACCGGCCGCTGGCGTCGCCGGGATTGGTCAGCGAGTAGCTGCGGGTCAGGCCGCCCGGAAGATGCAGATCCAGGTGCGCGCCGGCCTCGATGGGCGCTGGCGCCCGGCCTTCGCCGCGCAGGTCCAGTTCGATGATGGTCTCGGCGATCCGCCGCAAGGCATGGACGCGCAGCGGCAGGCGCTCGGGAGCGGCGTGGGTCATGGTGCTGATCTCATGGTGCCGTGAAAGGGCCGCGCCGGCGCTCGTGGATGCCGGCATGGAGCGTAGGCATCTTAGGCAGGGGCTCGCGGGCAGGTCGAATACATTTGCGCGATGCCTGCCAGACCTTGATGTTCTGGAACGATCCGATCTGTCTTGCTGCGCCGCACGACGGGGCGCGAGCGCATTGCGGCATGCCTGCGGTCAATATTCTGTCTTGGACAGGAGCCGCGCCCGGCCATTAGCTTAGATGCCGGGACGTCGCGAGTATCGGCCGGCGGCGTCCAGCTTGCATGAGGCCGCAATCGGACGGGTGTGGACCAGCATATGGATGCCATTGCGAGCAGGGAAAAATACCGCCAGTACGTCAGGCCCGAGGCGGGGCTGGTGTCGCGGCGGATCTTCCACGACGAAGAGATCTACCGGGCGGAGCTGGACCGCATCTTCAAGCGGGCCTGGCTATATCTGGCGCACGAAAGCGAGGTTCCCGATCCCGGCGATTTCGTTCACGTCTACATGGGCGAGGAGGCCGTGATCCTGTGCCGCGACCGCGATGGCCAGCTCTATGGACTCGTCAATTCCTGCAGGCACCGTGGCAACCGCGTCTGTCGGGTGGATCGGGGCAATGCCCGGAGCTTCGTCTGTTCGTATCACGGTTGGGCATACAACACCAAGGGCAACCTGATCGGCGTTCCGGGCAAGACGGAACTGTACAAGGATGACATCGACCAGCCCTCGCTGGGCCTGGTGCGCGTGGCGCGGATCGACAGCTACAAGGGCCTGGTGTTCGGCACTTTCGACCCGGAAGCGCCATCGCTCGAGGAATTCCTGGGCGACATGCGCTGGGGGCTGGACCTGCTGCTGGACCAGGGCGATCTGGTCGCGGCGCCGGGCGTGGTGCGCTGGAATATCGAGGGCAACTGGAAGTTCGCCGCCGACAACGCGATCGGCGATATGTACCACGCCGCCTGGACTCATCGCTCGGCCATGCTGGCGGGGCATCTGGGCGGCAATGGCGCCCAGTCGCTGGCGCAGTATGCGCCGACGCGCGAGCAGAAGGGCATCACCTTGCTGGCGGCCTATGGGCACGGGCTCAACGCCGACTTCGCCGAGGCCGATGAGGTGGACCTGGGCTCGCCGCTGGCGGCCTGGCGGCTCGATCCCGCCGTCCAGGCGCGGCTCGGGCCGGTGCGTTCCCGGGTGCAGCGCTCGAACATGAACGTGTTCCCGAATCTCTTCGTCAACAGCGGGTCGCGCGATCTGATGGTCCGGCATCCCAGGGGGCCCGGAAGGATGGAGGTCCGCAAGACGGTCCTGGTCGATCGCAATGCGTCGGAAGAGACGCGGCGCATGCAGATCCGTTCCTCCAACCGGCATTTCGGCCCCGCCGGGATGTTCGAGCAGGATGACGGGGAAAACTGGGACCAGAGCACGCACGGCGCGCGCAGCCTGGCCGCGCGGGACCGCGACCTGCACTACGCGATGAAACTCGGACGGGCCCGCCTGACGCGCTTGGGCGACAGTCCTCCCCTGATCGAGGATCTGGTCAACGAGCACGCGCAGCTGTGGCTGTATCACTGCTGGGCCGAATTCATGGATGCGGCGTCCTGGCCCGAGCTGCGCGCCGCCCACACCCAACCCACGGATCACTTTCGATGCGCGACGACCTGAACGCGGCCTGCGCCGCGCAGCCGGGGCTGATGGCGGGGATACAGGCCCTGTTGCTGCAACACGAGGTCGAGCAGTTCTACCACCGCGAGGCGGCCCTGCTGGACGAGCGGCGCTTCGAGGACTGGCTCGAACTGCTGGCCGATGACCTGAGCTACTGGATGCCGGTGCGCGAGACGCGGGCGGCCGGGCAGGAGGCCGGGGAGTTCAGCCGTCCGGGCGAGGGCGCCCTGTTCGACGAAACCAAGGCCTTGATGATCGTCCGCGTGCGCAAGCTGCGCACCGGCTTTGCCTGGGCGGAGGAGCCGCATTCCCGGACCCGGCACGTCGTCAGCAATGTGCGTGTCGTCGGAAGGCTGGGCGATGGCGGACTGCGCGTCGAAAGCAATTTCGTGCTGCACCGTTCACGGCTCGAGAGCATGCAGGATCTCTGGTTCGGCTGCCGCAAGGATGTTCTGCGGCAGACCTCCGATGGGTTTCAGGTGGCGCGCCGGGAAATCTACCTGGACCACACCGTGATCGGCAGTCCGAACCTGAGCGTCTTTTTCTGACAGGACGGTTCGCCGGCCCGATTGTCGCGGGCCGGCATCGCCGCGGGCATCGATAAGCATTCAAGCGTTGTTTCAGTGCAAGGGGGGAGGGACATGGACAATACCGCGACTGCGGCGGGGGCGGACCGGGCCGTGCAAGAGCCGGGCGACGGCGAGCGTCGGCCGTCAACGCTCAATCATTCCGTGATGGTCGGTGCGGTGGGGAACTTCGTCGAGTGCTTCGACTGGTTCGCCTATGCGCTGTTCGCGAGCTATATCTCGCGCCAGGTGTTCCCGGCGGGCGATCCGCTGGCGGGGCTGTTGTCGACCTTCGCGATCTTCGCCGTCGGCTTCTTCGTCCGTCCGGTGGGGAGCTTCATCTTCGGCATCTATACCGATCGCCACGGACGCAAGAACGCGCTGGCCGCGACGATTTTCCTGATGGCGGCTGGCAGCCTGATGATCGCCGTCGTGCCCACGTTCGCGCAGGCGGGCTGGCTGTCTCCGGCGATGCTGATCGCCGCGCGCCTGCTGCAGGGGCTGGCCATGGGCGGGGAGACCTCGGCGGGCGGCAGCTATATCGTCGAAGCCTCGCCCGCGCGGCATCGCGGCTTCAGCGGCAGCTTCTTCTACATCAGCGTCGGCCTGGGAACGCTGTCGGCCTCGCTGGCGGGTTCCTTGCTGACGCAGCTGCTGACGCCGGCGCAAATGGAGAGCGTCGGCTGGCGGCTGGTGTTCGTGCTGGGCGCGGCGCTGGGTCTGTTCGGACTGTACATGCGGCGTTCGGCCGCGGAATCCGAGCTGTTCCTGCAGGTCGCCAAGACCACGCGGAAGAAGGATCGCGGCAGCCTGCGCGTGGTCGCGGCCGAATACTGGCCCAGCATGCTCAGGCTGTTCCTGGTGGCCATCGGTCCGACCATGGCGCTCTATATCTGGGTCGGCTATGTGCCGAACATCCTGCGCGCCAAGGGCCTTGTGTCCGCGGCCACCACCTTCTCGGCGAGCACGCTGGGCCTGATCGTCTACACGCTGTGCATGCCCATCAGCGGCGCGCTGTCCGACCGGATCGGCCGCCGCCTGGTGCTGGGCGTGTCGTGGCTGGTCTTCGCGGCGCTGCTCGCGCCGATGATGCGCTACGTGATGGCCGATGCCGGATCGCTGCCCTGGGTGACCTGCGCCGCCATGGCCCTGATCGGCCTGGGCAGCGGCGCGGTCGCGGCCGGCTTCGCCGAGCAGTTCCCGACCCGGGTCAGGGCGATAGGCTGGGGCGCGCCGTACAACATCTCCATCGCGGTGTTCGGGGGCACGGCGCCGTATCTGGGCTCATGGTTCGCCAGCAAGGGCTGGCCGGATCTGTTCAACGGCTACATCGCCGTGCTCTGCGCGCTGAGCGGGCTGGCGGCGTTCGGCCTGCGCGATCTGCGAGGCAAGCCGCTGGACTGAGCCGGCAAGAGGCCGGCGACATCATGGGACAGGACATCCGGGTCGACGGCGGCCCGGGACATTCGATCTGACAGACAGGAACGGAGCGGCCGGAAGGCCCAGCGGAGCATTCACATGAACACCTTGCGTATCAGTCTCGCCTGCGGCAACTATGACCGTACCCGCGCCCTGTTCGATGGGCGGGCGCCCATCGAGGGCTGCGAGGTCGCCGCCGTCGCCCTCGAACCGGAAGAGGCGTTCCACCGCGCCTTCCGCTATCGCGAGTTCGACGTGACCGAGATCTCGATGAGCAGCCACATGATGACGACGGCGCGGGGCGACAACGACTATGTCGCCATACCGGCGTTCATCTCGCGCGTGTTCCGCCAGTCGGGCATCTACGTGCGCACCGACCGGGGCATCGCCACGCCCCAGGACCTGCGCGGCCGGATCATCGGCGTGCCGGAGTACCAGATCACGGCCAACGTCTGGATCCGAGGGATCCTGCAGGACGAGCATGGCGTCCGGCCCGAGGAGATCGGCTGGCGCCGGGGCGGCGTCGAGGAGCCCGGACGCGGCGAGCGCGCGCCCATCGATCTGGGGCCTGGAATCGACCTGCGGCAGATTCCCGACGACAAGACGCTGTCGGGCATGCTGGAGCACGGGGAGATCGACGGCTATATCGGCGCGCGCGCGCCATCCTGCTTCCTGCGGGGCGCGCCCAACGTGGGCAGGTTGTACGGCGACGACTACATCGAGGCCGAGAAAGCCTATTTCCGCCGCAGCGGGATCTTTCCGATCATGCACATGGTGGGCATCCGGAAATCACTCGCGGCCGCGCATCCCTGGCTGCCGGTCAGCGTCTACAAGGCCTTCATCAAGGCGAAGGAGCTGGCCGTGCGCGATCTCGGCGAGATCTGCCATCTGGCCGCGACGCTGCCCTGGATGGTGCATCACCTGGACGAGGCGAGGGCGCTGATGGGACAGGACTTCTGGCCCTATGGCCTGGAGGCCAACCGCCACGCCATCGACACGTTCTCGCGCTATCACTTCGAACAGGGCCTGTCCAAGCGGCGCGTGGCGCCCGAGGAACTGTTCGCGCCATCTGCGCTGGACCTGTCGAAGATCTGAGCGATCATGAAAGCGCCCGCCTTCCGCTACCTGGCGCCCGACACGCTGGCCGAAGCGCTGCGGCTGCTGGCCCGGGAGCAGAACGCCCGCGTCCTGGCGGGCGGACAGTCGCTCGTGGCCATGCTGAACATGCGCTTCGCCTTTCCCGATTGCCTCATCGACATCAACCGGGTGGCGGAACTGGCCTACCTGCGCGAATCGGACGGCGGCATCGAGATCGGCGCCATGACGCGGCAGCGCGATGTGGAGTTCTCGCCGTTGGTTGCCCGGCGCCTGCCGCTGTGGCGCGAAGCCATCCTGCAGGTCGGGCATCGCCAGACCCGCAACCGGGGCACCGTGGGCGGCAGCCTGTGCCAGCTGGATCCTTCCGCCGAACTGCCGACCGTGGCGCTGGCGATGGACGCCGAGCTGACGGCGGCCAGCGTGCGCGGCGAGCGGCGGCTGCGGATGGCGGATTTCTTCGCGGGCTACATGACGCCGGCGCTGGAAGCCGATGAGATCCTGACGAGCATCCGCGTCCAGCCCTGGCCCGCCGGACATGGCCATGCCTTCCTCGAATTCGCCCGCCGTTGCGGGGACTTCGCCATCGTTTCGGTCGCGGCGCTGGTCGCGCTCGATGCGTCGGGACGATTGGCGCGCGTTTCGCTGACGCTGGGCGGTGTGGCCGCCGCGCCGCTGCGCATGCCTGCGGTCGAAGCGGCGCTGACGGGCAGCCACGGCGTAGGGGACGATCTGGACCAGGCGGCGCGGTTGTGCGGCGAGGTCGTCGCGACGGGCGACAGCCAGGTGCCCGCCTGGTATCGCCAGCGCCTGGCCTCGGTGCTGGCGCGCCGCGCATTGGCGCTGGCCTTGGCGCGCGCCTGCGCTCACGAAGAGGGGCCGCCATGAGCAGGCACGATGAGGCACAGGCGCTGCCCATCCGGCTGCGCGTCAATGGCGCATCCCGGCAGGGACGCGCCGAGCCGAGGATGAATCTGGCGGATTTCCTGCGCGGCGAGCTGGGCATGACCGGCACCCACGTGGGCTGCGAGCATGGCGTGTGCGGCGCCTGCACCGTGCTGGTGGACGGCTGTTCGGCGCGCGGCTGCCTGATGCTGGCGGTGCAGGCCGGGGGGCGCGAGATCGGCACGGTGGAAGGATTGGCGCGGCCCGACGGTTCCCTGCATCCGATCCAGCAGGCCTTCCATGAATTGCACGGCCTGCAGTGCGGCTTCTGCACGCCGGGGATCCTGATGTCGGTGGCGGAGTTGCTGGCCCATGAACCGGATCCGGACGAGGCGCGGATCCGTGACGTGTTGTCCGGTCACTTGTGCCGTTGCACCGGCTACCAGAACATCGTGGACGCGGTGCTGCTGGCGGCGCGGCGGATGCGCGGGGGTGGCGCATGAGCGGCCACGGTCCGGTCGAACCCGGCGCGGCAGGCGGGATGGGGGAAGGCACGCCCCGGATCGAGGATGCGGCCCTGCTGCGGGGCGAGGCGCGCTTCCTGGACGACATTCCGGTGGCGACGCCATTGCACGCCTGCTTCGTGCGCAGCCCGCACGCGCACGCCCGTATCGTGTCGATCGACCTGTCCGCCGCGCGAGCCATGCCGGGCGTGGCGGCCGCCTACGCAGCGGCGGATCTCTATGGCGAGCTGACGGAATGGCGCATGCCGCTGGGATTCGCGCTGGCCGACCTGCCGGCCAACACGACGCCGTTCGTGCTGGCCGGGTCGGAAGTGGCGTTCGCCGGCGAGGCCGTGGCGGTGGTGCTGGCCGACAGCCGGCGCCAGGCCGAGGACGCGGCGGCGGTCGCCCGGGTGGAGTATGAGGCGCTGGCGGCCGTGGCCGATTGCCGAGCCGCGCTCGAGGAGGGATCGCCGCGCGTGCGCAGCGAGCTGGAATCGAACCTGCTGCAGCGCTATACGCTGGAACACGGGGATTGCGAGGCCGCGTTCGCCGGGGCGGCCTGGGTGTTCGCCGAGCGCTTCTGGACGCATCGAGGCGCCGCGCATCCGATGGAAGGGCGCGGCGTGCTGGCGGCGCCGGACGCGGCCGGCGATGCGCTGACCGTCTGGTCCTCGACGCAGATGGCCCATGAGCTGCACTACGCCATCGCGCTGATGCTGGGCCAGCCCGAGGACCAGCTGCGCGTGATCGCGCCCGAGGTGGGCGGCGGCTTCGGCGCGAAGTTCATGATCTATCCGGAGGAGATCGTCGTGCCCGCCGTCGCGCGCAAGCTGGGCAGGGCGGTCAAATGGGTGGAGGACCGGCGCGAGCATTTCCTCAGCGCGATCCAGGAGCGCGATCAGTATTGGAGTGTGGAGTTCGCCGCCGACGCGCGCGGCCAGATCCTGGGCGTGCGCGGCGAGATGGTGCATGACCACGGCGCCTATACGCCGCAGGGAACAAACGTGCCGTATAACTCGGCATCGTCCCTGTCCGGTCCTTACCTGGTGCCGGCCTGTCGGCTGCAGGTGAGCGTGGTCCATACCAACAAGGTGCCCGTGGCCACCGTGCGCGGCGCGGGCTATCCGCAGGCGGCATTCGTGATGGAACGCGTGCTGGACCGGATCGCGCAGGGCGTGGGCATCGACCGCGCGGAATGCCGCCGGCGCAACCTGATTCCGGCGGACCAGATCCCCTATGTCAAGCCGCTGAAGTCCAGGGCCGGGGTGCCGCTCACGATCGACAGCGGCGATTTTCCGGCCCTGCAGGCGCGCGCGCTGGCCGAGATCGGCTATGCGGAATTCGATGCGCGCCGGCGCGAGGCGGCCGCGCGCGGCCTGTGCCGTGGCATCGGCCTGGCCAATGGCGTCAAGCCGACGGGGCGCGGGCCGTTCGAGTCCGCGCGGGTCCGTATCGCGCCGTCAGGACAGATTTCGGTCTATACCGGCGCGCTGGCCATGGGGCAGGGCATCGCGACGACCCTGGCGCAGCTATGCGCAGCGCATTTCGGCGTGGCGGCGCAGGCCGTCCAGGTGCGGGCCGGTGACACCGCGTTCGTCAGCCATGGTATGGGCGGATTCGCCAGCCGCCAGGCCATGATGGCGGGATCGGCGGTGACGCTGGCGGCGGGCCGGGTGCGCGCCAAGGCCATACGCAGCGCCGCCGCGCTGCTGGGCGTCGAGGAGGACTGCCTGCGGCTGGCCGATGGCGAGATCAAGACGCCGGACGGCCGGGCGGTCTCGCTGGCGCGGCTGGCCACCTTGTGGAAGGGCGTGCCGGGATACGCGCTGCCGGGGCGCGACGATCCCGGGCTGGACGAGACCGCGCATTTCCATTGCGACGCCCAATCCTACGCCGGCGCCTCGCATGCCTGCGAGGTCGAGGTCGATCCCGGCACCGGGGCGGTGCATCTGCTGCGCTATGTGGCCGTGCACGACAGCGGCCGCATCATCAATCCCGTGCTGGCCGGCGGGCAGGTCCACGGCGGCGTGGCGCATGGCATTGGCAACGCCCTGTTCGAGTGGATGGGCTATGACGCGGGAGCGCAGCCCATCACCACGACCTTCGCCGAGTACCTGTTGCCGACGGCGCCGGAGCTGCCCCGCATCGACGTGCTGTTCCAGCCGTCGCCCACCACGCTCAATCCCCTGGGCGTGAAGGGCATAGGCGAATGCGCCACGGTGCCGGTGGCCGCCGCCGTGATCGGCGCGGTCGAGGATGCCCTGCGCGCCCATGGCGTGCGGATCGCGGAGTTTCCGCTGACGCCGATGCGTCTTCTGGCCTTGATCGACCAGGGGCGCGGTTCAATCCCTGGAGATTGCTGATGGAGTTCACGAATCGGTTTCATGTGCCCTTGCCGCTGGAGGACGCATGGGCGCTCATGCTGGACGTGCCGCGCATCCTGCCCTGCCTGCCGGGCGCGCGGCTGACCGGGGACTCGGGCGACGGCAAGTACAGCGGTTCCGTGACGCTGCGGCTGGGACCGATCAAGCTCGCCTTCGACGGCCAGGCCGAGCTGTTGCGCCAGGACGACGCCGCGCACATCGCCTGGCTGCGCGGTTCGGGGAGCGATCCCAAGGGGCGCGGCGCGGTCAGCTCGGAGTTCAGCTTCGCGCTCGAGCCGGCGGCGGGCGGCACCGCTGTCGCGGTGACGACCCGGCTGGAACTGTCCGGCTCGGTGGCGCAGTACGGCCGGGGCAGCGGCATGATCACCGAGGTCGCCGCGCGGATCCTGGCGGAGTTCGAGCGCAATCTGAGCGTCATGCTGACACAGGGGGCTGGCGGCGCGGCGGTCGTCACAATGGCTGGCGACGAGCGGCCGGGCGGCGCGGCGGCGGATGCGGGAGGGGCGTCGCCGCGCGAGGCCACGGCGCCAGGGTTTGACGCCGGCCACGGATCGCCGCAGGCGCTGTTGTTCCAGGCGCAGGCGGTGCTGGCCCAGGCCCAGGCGGTGCTGGCGCAGGTCCAGTCCAGGGGGATCGCCAGCCGGCCGGGGCGAGAGCCCAGGCCGTCCGCCGAACTGAACATGCTCAGCATCGGCCTGCGGGCCGTGTGGGCGCGGATCGGATATGGAATTTCCCGGCTGTTTGGCAGGGGGCGATGAGCCGGCGAGCGATGGACGCGGTCGGGATCAGCCGGGACGCGTCCGTCGCGACGGCCGGGGCGACGGCGCCACGCCGATGCGCGGGTCGCGCGCCAGCGTCAGCGAGACCAGCTGTTGCGCGACGGCTTCGAACGATTCGTCCTGCTGCGGGATGTACAGCCATTTCCCGAGCACGGCATGGGGTTGCAGGTTTGGAATGTCGCCGGTCAGCGACGCATGATGCGCCTGGGACGTTCCGACCAGCAGCCCGTCCCAGGGCGCATCGCGATCGGCCGCCACCAGGCAGAGCCGGCCGTCGAGGTAGGCGGCGTCACAGCCGAACATCTTCTTGAGCAGGTAGCCGGGATCACGCTCCAGCGGGTCGAAGACCCACAGCAGCGAGTTGGGGCGCGGGGCGCGCTGCTTCCTGGGCGGGGCGAAAAGAGGCGTGCGGCTGGACATGGCTGGCGGGAGCGGGAGATGCAACCTGGCCAGTGTAAGCCTGGAGCCTGGTCGCGGCTGACGCCTGTCGCTCGCACAGGATGAACGGCGACGACGCTGACGGTACACTGGCTGCTCGTTCAGCCACTGACCTCAGATCATGATCACCATGTCTCGCTGCTTGTCCTACATTGCCCTGTCCGCTCTGCTGACGGCGGGCACCGCGCATGCCGCGCCCGCGGATTGCCCCGAGGCCGCCGGCATCGTGGCCGCGGCTTACCAGGACGCCTCGGCGCCGGACAAGCTGGGCCGCATCCGCCTGAGCGGCAGCGGCGACGTCATCGCCTTGCAGAGCGGGAATCGCCACAATCCTTTCGCGGTCACCTGCAAGGCCTGGCCGGCCAAGCCCGAGCTGCTGCTGGCCGCCGTGCCGGTGATGCGCGATCTCTCCGGCGCGAAGGCGGCCGACGGCCACGACGGCGACCTGGACGTGCTGGTGCTCGAGCGCGCCACCTTGCAGCCCTTGCGCAAGCGCCGGCTGCCCGGCCTGATGAAGGATGACGCGGTGCGCCTGACCGGCGTCGTGTTCGACACGGCGCGCTACGATCTGTCGCAGGACGAGCGGGCGTTCGGCATACGCGTCACGCGCAGCGCCTCGTCCACCGGCAGCATGCAGGGAGAGACCAGCCTGCGGCTGTTCGTGATGAGCGAGCATGAGCTGCATGTGGTACTGGACGGCCTGCTCGTCAGCCGGCTGCAAGGCGCTTGGGAGAACGAGTGCGACAGCCGCGAGGAAAAACGCGACGTGACGCTGTCCGTCGACGAGGCCAAGAGCGCGGGCTATCAGAATCTGGTCGCCACCGACACGCGCGTATCGCGGGTCTACGCGCCGCAGGGCGCCAAGTGCGTGGATCGGGTGACGGACAAGACCACGACGCGCCACAGGCTGGCCTTCGACGGCAAGACCTATTCGATTCCCGAGTCGCTGCGCGCGCCGGACCGGCGCCCGGGTAACTGAACCGTGTTCCACGCAGGCCGCCTCTTCCCGCGTTGTGCCGTGGCCTGTTTCGGCTCGGCCATGAGCCTTGCGCGTCCCCTGGCCGCCGCGCTTTGTCTTGGCGCGCTCTCGACCCTGTTTGCCGGCGCCGCGCAAGCCGCGCCCGACGCCTGCCCGGACGACGCGGACATCGTCCGCGCCCTCTATCCCGGCGTTCAGGCGCCCGATGCGCGCGGCCGCGTGCATGTGCCCGGCACGGACGCCGTCATCCTGGTCGCCAACGTGGCGGCGGGCGATCCCTTCGGGCTGACCTGCAAGGCCTGGCCGGCCAATCCGGACCTGCTGCTGGTGGCGGTGCCGCTGATGCGCGACCAGTCGGAGGCCGAGGCCGCCGACGGCCACGAGGGCGACCTGGACGTGCTGGTGCTGGAGCGCGCCACGCTCAAGCCGCTGCGCCAGCGCCGGCTGAAGGGGCTGATGATGGACGACGCGGTGGCTCTGACCAGCCTGACGTTCGATACCGCCCGCTATGACCTGATGCCGGACCGGCGCGCCTTCGGCATCCGGATCGCGCGCGCGGCCGGCTCGCGCGTCAGTCTGTATGGAGAATCCAGCCTGCGGCTGTTCGTGATGGGCGAGCGGGAACTGGAGATGGTGCTGGACGGCATGGTGGTCAGCGGGACCCGAGGCGACTGGGACACCCGCTGCGCCGGCGATGTCGAGGAGCGCAAGGTGACGGTGGGCCTGGGCAGCGGCAGCAGCCAGGGCTACCGCGACCTGTCGCTGACCGAGGCGCGCGAGCGGCGCCTGTTCGAAACCCAGGGCGATGATTGCGGCGAGCGCACCGTCGGCAAGGACCAGATCCGGCACACGCTCAGGTTCGAGGGCAAGGGCTATGTGATACCCGAGGCGCTGTGGTCCATGGACCGCGCCTTCGTCGAAGGGAGCGGGCAGCCCTAGGGCGGGCTGCGGGTGGCGGGCGCTAGTCCCGCAAGCGCAGCGCGGCGTCGCGGACCCGCTGTTGCAGCCAGGCCAGCGCGGCGTCGCCGGGCGCGCGCCGGCTGCACACCATGTCGATGGAGAAGGGACCGGGGTCCACCTCGGCCGGCAGCGGCCGCAGCGTGAGCCCGTCGCCGGCCAGCCGCGCGGCGGCGCGGCGCGCCAGCGTGGCGATCAGGTCGGTGCCCCGCACCGCGTGCGGCAGCGCCACGATGTGCGCGAAGGTGCAGGCCACGCGCCGCTTGCGGCCCAGGCGCGCCAGGCTGGCGTCGACCACGCCGCGCGCCGAGCCGTCGTCGCTGGGCGTGAACAGGGCGTGGGGCAGGGCCAGATAGCGTTCCAGGTCCAGCTTGCGGCCGCGCAGCGCCGGATGGCGCTGGTCGGCGATGCAAACGAAGCTCTCGTCGTACAGGCGTTCGGACAGCATGCGCTTGGGCGGCGCCAGATGGCCGCCGATGGCCAGGTCCACGCTGCCATTGTCCAATTGTTCATAGAGCTGGGCGCGGTCCAGCCGCGCCACGCGCAGGTCCGCCCCGGGCGCGTCGCGCCGCAGCGCGGCGACGATGTGCGGCACGATGACCACATCGGCGTAATCGCTGGCGGCAATGGTGAAGCGACGGCCCTGCGCCGAGCCCGGATCGAAGGGCGCGCCCTGCGCCAGCGCCTGCCGGATCTGGTCCAGCGCCGCGCTGACGGCGGGCATCAGCGCGTCGGCCTTGGGCGTGGGCTGCATGCCCTCGGCCGTGCGCAGGAACAGCTCGTCCTGGAACAGCCGCCGCAGCCGCCCCAGCGCGCTGCTCACGGAAGGCTGGGCGCGATGGATGCGCTGGCCGGCCAGCGTGACGTTGCGGGTGTCGTACAGGGCCTCGAAGGCGACCAGCAGGTTCAGGTCTATGGCAGCGAGATTCATGCCATCAATATTACGAATACTGAATATCGATTTCAACAATTTGGCAGGCCCGGCATAGGATGACATGGCTGCGCGCCGGATTGTTGGCCGGATCGGCGCGGCACTGCCTTCTTTCTCATCCGCTTTCAGGACCACGCCATGCCCACCGTGCTGCTCACCGGTATCGAACCCTTCGACGGGGAAACCATCAACCCTTCCTGGGAGGCGGCGCGCCGGCTCGACGGCGCCGTCATCGGCGGCGCCACGGTGGCGGCGCGCCAGCTGCCCTGCGTGTTGAGCGAGGTGTTGGACCGGCTGCACGGCGCGCTGGAAGAGACGCGGCCGGACCTGGTGGTGTGCCTGGGCCAGGCCAGCGGCCGGTCCGACGTGTCGGTCGAGCGGGTGGCCATCAACCTGGTGGACGCGCGCATTCCCGACAACGCCGGCCGCCAGCCCATCGACGAGCCGGTGATCGCCGGCGGCCCGGGCGCGTATTTCTCGACGCTGCCGGTCAAGGCCATCGTGCGTGCGCTGCGCCAGGGCGGCGTGCCGGCATCGGCCTCGCTGACGGCGGGCACCTACAAC
This sequence comes from Achromobacter sp. 1011791174, assembly GCF_059760925.1. Classification (NCBI taxonomy): domain Bacteria; kingdom Pseudomonadati; phylum Pseudomonadota; class Betaproteobacteria; order Burkholderiales; family Alcaligenaceae; genus Achromobacter; species Achromobacter sp. 1011791174. The sequence goes on along the minus strand of NZ_JCBANH010000034.1, from coordinate 6,674 downwards.
TGCAACGCCATCTTCTACGGCCTGTCGCACTACATCGCCACCCGGCGGCCCGAGCTGCGCGGCGGCTTCGTGCACGTGCCGTACCTGCCGGAAATGGCGGCCGCGCATCCCGGTCAGCCCAGCATGGCGCTGGATACGCTGGTGGCCGGCGTGCGGCTGCTGATCGCCACCGCGCTGGAGGTGCGCACCGACATCCGCGTCGTTGGCGGCGCGGTCAACTGAAAGGGGGCGCGATGAGCAAGGGATATGCGGACGCGGCCGCGTTCGAGCTGGACGGCGCGCCGTTCCGTCATGCGCGGGTCGAGGTGGACGGGCTGGGCTATCACGTGGTGGAGGGCGGCGAGGGTCCGGCGCTGATCCTGCTGGCCGGTTTTCCGCAGAGCTGGTACGCGTGGCGGCGGGTGATGCCGCTGCTGGCGCCGCACTTCCGCGTGTACGCGGTGGACCTGCCGGGCCAGGGCGATTCCGACAAGCCGCTGGACGGCTATGACACGCGCACCGCCGGCGAGCGGCTGCGCGCCTTGTTCCACACGCTGGGACTGACGCGCTATGCGCTCGCCGGCCACGATATCGGCGCCTGGATCGCCTATCCGTATGCCGCGCGCCATGCCGACGAGGTGGAGCGGGTGGTGCTGCTGGACGCCAACATTCCCGGCGTGACGCTCAAGCCCGCCATCGAGCTGGGGCCGGACAACTGGAAGAGCTGGCACTTCCTGTTCAACTCGGTGCCGGATCTGCCCGAGGCGCTGCTGCAGGGGCGCGAGCGCATCCTGATCGAGTGGTTCTTCAGCCGCAAGACGGCCAACAAGCCCGGCGTGTTCAGCGCCGCCGACATCGACGAGTACGAACGCGTCTACCAGACGCTGGGCGGCCTGCGCGGCATGCTGGGCTACTACCGCGCGGCGCACCAGGACGCCTTGCAGAACCGCGAGCTGCGCGACGCGCCATTGACGGTGCCGGTGCTGGCGCTGGGCGGCGACCGGGGCAGCGCGCCCAATCTGTACGAGGCGTTGAAACCGCTGGCGCGCGACCTGCAGGGCGGGGTGTTGAGCGACTGCGGCCATTACATACCGGAAGAACAGCCGCGCGAGCTGGCGCGCAGGATGCTGGCGTTCCTGCGGGGATAGCGCGGCGACCGGGGCGATGCGATCGGCGCCAGGCGGAACGCGCCAACAAAAACGCCGGAGCCTGCGCTCCGGCGTTCCCGCTTGATCAACCGCGATCCAGGCTCAGCTGCCCACCGCCGTGCCGTCCTGCTTCCAGATCACCACCGTGGCCGGGCGCGGCCGGGTGGCGCTGGCGCCGTCCGGCCATTTCGAGGCGATCAGCGGATTGTTCTGCGCATCCGTCACGCTCGGGCCTTCGCCTGGGTGCTGGATGTTGATGAACAGGTACTTCAGGTCCGGCGTCCAGGTCAGGCCCGTCACTTCGCAGCCGACCGGGCCGGTCATGAAGCGGCGGATTTCCTTGCTGCCCGTGTTGGCGACGAGCATCTGGTTGTTGCCCTGGCCGGCGTAGGCGCCGGTGTTGGAGTAGTTGCCGTCGGTCTCGATCCACAGCAGGCCGCGCTTGTCGAAAGCCAGGCCGTCGGGGCTGTTGAAGGTGTTCTCGGCGGTGACGTTGGCCGAGCCGCTGCGCAGGTCGGTGCGCGGATACAGCGTGGGGTTGCCGGCCAGCACGAAGATGTCCCATTCGAAACTCAGCGAAGCCGGGTCGCCGCTCTTTTCGCGCCAGCGCACGATCTGGCCGTAGACGTTGTTGGCGCGCGGATTGGCGTCGTTCGGGCCGGGGTGCTTGGTGCCGGGGTAACGGTCGTTGCCGCTGCCGCGCGAGCTGTTGTTGGTCAGCGTGACGTAGGCCTCGCGCGTCACCGGGTGGGTGGTGATCCACTCGGGACGGTCCATCGGCGTGGCGCCCACGGCGTCGGCCGCCTGGCGGGTCTTGACCAGCAGTTCGCCCATGTCCTGGTTGAACAGCGCGCCCAGCGTGCCGCCGGCCAGCGCCGGAGTGTCCAGCTTGAGCGGGATCCATTCGCCCACGCCCATGGCGTCACCCTGCGCGGCGCCGTCCAGGAAGCGCGCCACGTACAGCGTGCCCTTGTCCAGCAGCAGGCGGTTCAGCGCCGGGCGGGCCGGGTCGTACTTGCCGTCGGAGACGAACTTGTAGATGTACTCGCTGGCCTGGTCGTCGCCCATGTAGACCACGACGCGCTTGTCATCGGCCAGCGTCATGGCGGCGTTTTCGTGCTTGAAGCGGCCCAGCGCGGTCAGCTTCTTGGGCGTGGAGTTCGGATCGAACGGGTCGATCTCCACGATCCAGCCGCAGCGGTTGTATTCGTTGGGCTCGATCGACCAGTTGAAGCGGTCGTCGAAGTAGTCCCAGCGGTACGAGCTGCTGGAGGTCTTGCCCGTGCCCTTGTAGCGCTCCATGTGGCGCTGGTACTCGGTGTCGGGGTAGTTCACCGAGGCGGGCGCGGCGTTGCTGATGCCGAAGTAGTCGGTGAAGTTCTCTTCACAGGTGAGGTAGGTGTTCCACAGCGTGTAGCCATTGCCGCAGTTGCCGAAGGTGCCGAAGCAGCGCGTGCCGGACGGGTCCGCGTTGGTCTTGACCAGGCGGCTGCCGGCGGCCGGGCCGACCAGTTGCATGGCGACATTGGCGTTGACGCTGCGGTTGAACGGCGAATCCAGCACCGGCTCCCACTTGCCGTTGTTCAGGCGGATGTGCAGCACGGACACGCCATGCGCGTGCTGCGACTTGCGGACCCAGTCCAGGTTCCACTGGGCGTTGCCCGGCACCACGCCCACGGGGTAGAAGTACTCCGGCGTGGTGTATTCGTGGTTGGTGACCATCAGGCCTTCGACGCTGCTGCCCGTGGCGCTGTCGGTGCCGTCGATGGGGAAGAAGTGCATGCCGTCATGGTTGTAGCCGATCTGGCGCGCCTGATCGGCGCCGCCGTTGCTGGCGTCGGCCTTGAAGGCGGGCGCGCCGGCGAACAGCGGATCGCCCCAGCGGTTGAGCACGGCGTACTGGTAGCCCTCGGGCACCACGACGGTGTCGGCCGTGCTCACGGGCACGGCCTTGAAGTTCAGGTCGACCGGCTTGGGCTGCTCCGGCGTGGGCTTGCCCGGCGTCGTGGGCTTGGCGGGAGAATCATCATCGTCATCGCTGCCACAGGCGGTCAGGCCCGCGCCCATGAAGCCGACCGCGCCGGCGCCCAGACCGGCCTTCAGGAAGCCGCGGCGCGACAGCACGCGGCTCACCACGTCGTTGAAATGGGGTGCGGTGGACGCGTTGGACGGGATGTCGTCCAGATCCGGAGTGCTCATCAGTGTTCCCGTGATGTGTCATTCGTGTGACAGACGCCACCTCGGCGCTGCCTGCGAGCATCATCGTTCGGGAACATTGCCCGGGAATGACAGCAAACTGAAAGCGTTAGGACAGCGGGGCCGGGCGGATGAACTGCTGTTCTGTGACCGTCGAACCCCATTGCTCTCCGGCTTCCTCGCGCACCAGCTGGAAGCCGACCGATTCATACAGCTTGCGGGCCGCATCGAGTCCCTTGAAGGTCCAGAGCCGGGTGGCGGCGAAGCCGAGCCGGTCGCAGTAGGCCACGGCCTCGGCCAACAGCTGGCGGCCCACGCCGCTGCCGCGACAGCCGTCGTCCAGGATGAACCAGCGCAGGTGCGCGTGGTTGTTGCCCAGGTCCTGGCCGTCGATGGCGACCGAGCCGACGATGCGGTCGTTCAGCAGCGCCAGCCAGACATGGTTGCCGGTCTGGTTGAGCCGGCCGGCGAATTCGGCCACGCCGGTCGCGACCTGGCTTTCGAAGAACTGGCCGAAGCCCGCGTGGCGCGCGTAGAACGCGGCGTGCATCTCGGTGATGCGGCCGATCATGCCGGGCTGGTAGCCGGCGTGGATCGTGATCGGATTGGATGCGCCGGGCCGGAACGCCTCGTCGTTTTCGCGGCAGGCCTGCAAGGCCTGGGCATAGGCGCCCAGACCCTGGGCCACGGCCTGGCGCTGCGAGGGATTGAGCCGCGCCATCGCGGTGTTGACCTGCATCCGGCCATAGGCGTGGATCTGGTCCACCTTGCGCTTGCCGGCCCGGGTCAGCGACAGCTGCTTGACGCGGGCGTCGTCGCCGGCCACGGCTTCCTCCAGCTCGCCGGCCTCGATCAGCTTGGCCAGCATGCGGCTGATGCTGGACTTGTCCAGGCCCAGGAAGGGCGCGAGCTGCGCCGCCGTCATGGCGCCGCGCGCGTCGATCTCCAGCAGCGTGTGCACCGCCGAGGCGGAATGGCCGCTGGCCGCCAGCGTGGACTGCATGAAGCCGAGTTCGCGGACCATGCTGCGGGACGCGGCGCGGATGTCTTCGACGAGGGATGGGTCGGTGCTCATGGCGTTGGCTCCTCCGGCCGGCTGCAATTTGGTTGTATCGTACAACTAATTGGAAAAGCTGTCCATGGAAATAGCGGATGGGAGATCGCACGCGCGGTGCGTGACGCAGCGGCGCGCCCGTCATGAGCTTGCTGACAACCTGCTGAACAGGTAATCAGGATATGAAAACTCTGTCGTTCGCGCGCGCCCGCGCCGCCGATATCGTCGCGGTTCGAGAGGGAAGCCTTCCCGACATGACAAGGAGAACCCGATGTCCCTACGCAATCTGCTGGCCGGCGCGTTCGCGGCGCTGGCCTTGCTGGCCGCCGCGTCCGCGACGGCGCAACACGCCAAGTTCCTGGTCAGCACCGACTGGCTGGAACAGAACCTGAAGAACCCCAAGGTGCGCGTGGTCGAGGTCAGCGTGAATCCCGGCCTGTACGAGCGCGGCCATATCCCGGGCGCGGCCAACGTCAGCTGGCATACCGACCTGGTCGACACCGTCAGCCGCGACATCGCGCCGCCCGCGCAGTTCCAGGCGCTGCTGGCGCGCGCCGGCATCGACGCCGATACCACCACGATCCTGTACGGCGACAACAACAACTGGTTCGCGGCCTGGGGAGCCTGGGTGTTCGACATCTACGGCATCCAGAACGTGAAGCTGCTGGACGGCGGCCGCAAGAAATGGGAGGCCGAGGGCCGGCCGCTGGCCAACAGCGCCACCGTGCACGCGCCGGGCAACGCCCGCGTCAAGGACGCCAACCCGGCGCTGCGCGCGCGGCTGCAGGACGTGCTGGCCGTGGCGCGCAAGGAAAAGCCCGGCGTGCTGGTCGATATCCGCTCGGCCGACGAATACAACGGCAAGATCTTCGCGCCCAACGGCGTGCCCGAGCTGGCGGTGCGCGCCGGCCATGTGCCGGGCGCGGTCAACGTGACCTGGAGCAAGCTGGTGGCCGAGGACGGCACCTTCAAGTCCGCCGAGGAACTGAAGGCCATCTACCAGGCCGCCGGGGTGGACGGCAGCAAGCCGGTCATCACCTACTGCCGCATTGGCGAGCGCTCCAGCCATTCCTGGTTCGCGCTGAGCAAGCTGCTGGGCTATGAGACGCGCAACTATGACGGCTCGTGGACCGAGTATGGCAACAGCGTGGGCTCGCCCATCAGCAACCCGGCCGGCACGGTCTGGGGCAAGACCTGATGCGCGCAGGCCTGACGGCGGCCGCCGGCGTGCTGGCGGCCGTCTTGTTGTGGGCAGGCTGGCTGTCGGGCCTGCCCGAGGTCGGGCGGGCGCTGTCCCTGTCGGCGCTGATGGGCGCGGCCTTCGGCGTGGTCTTGCAGCGCTCGCGCTTCTGCTTCTATTGCATCGCGCGCGACTTCATCCAGCGGCGCGAGGCCTCGGGGCTGTACGCGGTGCTGATCGCGCTGGCCGCCGGCACGCTGGGCTATCACGCGGTGTTCGGCGCCTTTCTGCCGGTGCCGGGCGCCGATCGCCTCCCGCCGGGCGCGCATATCGGGCCGGTGAGCGTGGCGCTGGCGGTCGGGGCGTTTGTGTTCGGACTGGGCATGCGGATCTCGGGATCCTGCATCAGCGCGCACTTCTACCGCATCGGCGAGGGCGCGCCGGGCTCGCCCTTCGCGCTGCTGGGGGCGGCGGTCGGCTTCGCGCTGGGCTTTGCCTCCTGGAACACGCTGTACCTGTCGCTGATCCAGCAGGCGCCGGTGATCTGGCTGCCGCGTCATCTGGGCTATGGCGGCTCGGCGCTGCTGCAATGCGCGGCGCTGGCGGCGCTGGCGTGGGGGGTCGCGCGCCTGTCGCGGCCGGACGTCGCCGCGCGCGATGCCGGCGACGCCACGGCCGATGCGTGGCAGGTCGCGCTGCGGCTGCGCTGGCCCGCCGCCGCAGGCGGGCTGGCCGTGGCCTTCATCGCCGTGATCGCCTATCTGCGCGTCGCGCCGCTGGGCGTGACCGCCGAGCTGGGCAGCCTGGCGCGCACGGCGGCCTTCGATGCCGGCTGGCTGCCGGCGCGGCTGGCGGGGTTGGATGGTTTCGCCGGTTGCGCCACGGTGGTCAAGCAGGCGCTGCTGTCGAACAACGGCGTGTTCGTGCTGTCGCTGGTGGCGGGCGCCTGGGCCGCCGCGCTGGCGGCGGGGGCGTTCAAGCCCAGGCTGCCGTCGGCGGCGCAGATCGGCCGAAACTTCGCCGGCGGCGTGCTGATGGGCTGGGGCGGCATGACCGCGCTGGGCTGCACCGTGGGGACGCTGCTGTCGGGCGTGATGGCGGGGGCCTTGTCGGGGTG
>NZ_JCBANH010000033.1:0-59134 GCF_059760925.1 Achromobacter sp. 1011791174 | reverse complement strand
GGGAAGGGGGCGCAGCAGGGGGCGGCAAGGCCGCTGGGACCGGGACGGCCGCTGGAGCGCCGGCCGCCGCCGGCTGACCGCGGCGCCGCTTCGTGGCACCATAGGCACATTTCCGGAGTTTCGCCGCGCCCATGTCAGACAGCCTGTCCTCCCAACACGCCTGGACGCCGCATCAGCCCGCCGACCGCGTGCTGATGGCGCTCAAGACGCGCGGGCCGCAGTCCATCGCCGCCATCGCCCAGACCATGGACGTGACGGCCGAGGCGGTGCGCCAGCAGATGAGCCGCTTGCATGCCGAGGGCCTGGTGGACGCGGAAAACCACAGCACGGGGCGCGGCCGTCCCACGCAGATCTGGCGGCTCACCGCCGCCGGCCACGGTCGCTTTCCGGACACGCACGCCGAAATGACGGTGCAGATGATCGGCGCGGTGCGCCAGCTCTTCGGCGACGAGGGCATCGACCGGCTGATCGGCGTGCGCGAGGCCGCCATGCGCGCCACCTATCACCAGGCCATGCTGGGCGCGAGCGGGCTGCGCGACCGTCTTGAGCGGCTGGCGCACCTGCGCAGCGCCGAGGGCTACATGGCCGAGCTGCGCCGCGACGGCGCCGGCTTCCTGTTCATTGAAAACCACTGTCCGATCTGTTCGGCGGCAAAAGCCTGCATGGGCTTTTGCCGCAGCGAACTGGAACTGTTCCGCGACGTGCTGGGCGAGGGCGCGCGCGTCGAGCGCGTCGAGCACATCCTGGCGGATGCGCAGCGTTGCGCCTACCGGGTCAGCGCGGCGGACTGATGCCGTTTCCGCAACCGGGCCGACCGTGAACGCGGCGGGTCCGGGACGGACGCTCCGGACCCGCCGAGCGCGGACCCTGCTCAGCTCGCGCCCGAACCCTGTTCCCAGCCGCCCAGCGCCTTGTACAGCGTCACCGCATTGACCAGCCGGCGCTGCTGCAGGCGGATGAACTCCTGCTCCGACTCGAACAGGCTGCGCTGCGCGTCCAGCATCTCCAGGTAGTTGGCCACGCCGCGCGCATAGCGCCGCTCGGCCAGGCGCTGGCGTTCGCGATCGGCGTCGCGCACCTTGCGCTGGGCCTCGATCTGCTGGCGCAGCGCATCGCGCGCCGACAGCGCGTCGGCCACTTCGCGGAAGGCGGTCTGGATGCTGCCTTCGTACTGGGCCACCGCGATGTGCTTGCGGGTTTCGGCCAGCGACAGGCTGGCGCTGTTGCGGCCGGCGTTGAAGATCGGCAGCGTCAGCTTGGGCGCGAATTGCCAGACGCCGCTGCCCGAGCCGAACAGGTCGGAGAAGCTGCTGGCGGTGCTGCCGATGTCCGTGGTCAGCTGCACCGACGGGAAAAAGGCCGCGCGCGCCGCGCCGATATCGGCGTTGGCCGCCTTGAGCGTGTTCTCCGCCTGGCGCAGATCCGGACGCCGCGTCAGCAGCGCCGACGGCAGGCCGGCCGCCAGCGGGGTAAGGCTCTGGCTTTCCAACGGCGTCTGGTCGGCGTCGGGCGGCAGCGAGAAATCACCCGCCAGCAGGCCCAGCGCATGCACGGCCTGGCTGTGCTCGCGGCTGAGTTCGGCCAGCGTGGCGCGCGACGATTCCACCAGCATCTGCGCGGTGCGCAGGCCCATGGCGGTTTCCAGGCCGGCGTCGTAGCGGCGCTGGGTCAGCGTCAGTGTGGTCTCGCGCAATTCCAGCGTGCTGCGGGTCAGCCGCTGCTGCTCGGCCAGCGAACGCTCGTTGAAATAGGCCGTGGCGGTTTCGGCCACCAGCGACAGCGCGGCGGCGCGGTGCGCCTCGGCGCTGGCCAGGTAGCGCTCCAGCGCCGCGTCGGTGAGGCTCTTGACCCGGCCGAAGAAGTCCAGCTCGAAGGCGGTGATGCCGACGCCGGCGCGGTACTGCTGGCTGATCGCATCGCGTGACGGGCCGGGATCGGACGCGCGGCTGCGGCTGTAGCCGGCCGTGCCGTCCACGGACGGCAGCCGGTCGGCGCGCTGCACGCCGTACAGCGCGCGCGCTTCCTCGATGCGCAGGGCCGCCACGCGCAGGTCGCGGTTGTTGGCCAGCGCGGCGGCGATCCAGGCCCGCAGCGCCGGGTCGTTGAAATAGTCCTTCCAGTCCTGCGGCATCTCGGCCTGGCCGGACTGGGCCGGGGTGTCATAGGCGGCCGGCACGGGCGCGGCGGGGCGCTCGTAGGTCGGCGCCATCGAGCAGCCCGTAAACGCCAGGGCCAACAGGGTCAGGGCCACGGGTTTCATGGCGTGTTCTCCAGCGGTTCGCGGTGCGGGGCCGGCTGCTTGCGGCGGGCGCCCATGCCCGTCAGCCTGCCCACGGCCAGGAAAAAGAGCGGCACCAGGAAAATGGCGAGCACGGTGGCGGTGATGATGCCGCCCAGCACGCCGGTGCCGATGGCGATCTGCGCGCCGGAGGCCGCGCCGCCGGCCAGAGCCAGGGGCAGCACGCCAACGCCGAAGGCCAGCGAGGTCATGATGATGGGGCGCAGCCGCAGCCGCGCCGCTTCCAGCGTGGCCGACATCAGGCCCTGGCCGTCGCGCACCAGGTCCTTGGCGACTTCCACGATCAGGATCGCGTTCTTGGCCGACAGGCCGATGGTGGCGATCAGGCCGACCTTGAAGTAGATGTCGTTGGGCATGCCGCGCAGCGTCACCCCCAGCAGCGCGCCGATCACGCCCAGCGGCACCACCAGGATCACCGCCAGCGGGATGGCCCAGCTTTCATACAGCGCGGCCAGCGCCAGGAACACCACCAGGATGGATAGCGCGAACAGCACGTTGGCCTGGTTGCCGGACAGCTTTTCCTCGTAGGACTGGCCGGACCAGGCGAAGCCGATGCCGCGCGGCAGTTCCGAAGCCAGCTGTTCCATGGCGCGCATGGCCTCGCCGCTGCTGTGGCCGGGCGCGGCCGAGCCGTTGATCTTGAACGCGGGGAAGCCGTTGTAGCGGTTCAGCTGCGGCGGCCCCATGGCCCAGTCCAGCGTGGCGAAGGCCGACATGGGCACCATCTGGCCTTGCGCGTTGCGCACGTGCAGGCGCGACACGTCCTCCACGTCGACGCGGTTCTTGCCGTCAGCCTGCACCGTCACGCGGCGCACCTGGCCGTTGTGCATGAAGTCGCCGATGTAGTCCGAGCCGAACATCACCGCCAGCGCGGTATTGATTTCCTCCATCGACACGCGCATGGCCTGGGCCTTGTCGCGGTCGATGCGCAGCTGCAGCTGGGGAGCTTCGCCCTGGCCGGCGTGGGTGACCTCGGCTAGCGCCGGATGCTCGGCGGCGGCCGCCAGCAGCTGCTGGCGGGCCTGCGTCAGGGCCTGGTAGCCCAGGCCGCCGCGGTCCTGCAGCCGGAAGTCGAAGCCCGAGGTCGAGCCCAGCTCCGGCAGCGGCGGCGCGTTCAGCGCCAGCACCATGACGTTCTTGTGGTCCGCGAAGGCTTTATTGATGCGCGCGACCACGGCATCCACGTGCATGTCCGCGCCGTGGCGTTCCTTCCAGTCCTTCAGCGTGACGAAGAACATGGCCGAGTTCGGGCCGCTGCCGTATTCGCTGAAGCCGCTGACGGAATAGACGAACTGCACGGGCTCGTGCTTCATCATGTAATTCTCGACTTCCAGCACCAGCTTGCGGGTGTCGGCCTGGGTCGCGCCCTGCGGCAGGATGACCATGGCGTTGAAGCTGCCCTGGTCTTCTTCCGGCAGGAAGGAAGAGGGCAGGCGCACGAACAGCAGCGCCACCGCCGCGATCACGGCGGCGTAGGCCAGGCTGAAGCGCACCGGGCGCGACAGCACGCCGGACACGCGCGCGGTGTAGCCGGCGGTCAGGCGGACGAAGGCGCGGTTGAACCAGCCGAAGAAGCCGCGCTTCTCGTGGTGGCCGGCCGGGACGGGCCGCAGCATGGTGGCGCACAGCGCCGGCGTGAGCGACAGCGCCAGGAAGGCCGAGAAGGCGATCGACACCGCCAGCGTGACCGAGAACTGGCGGTAGATATTGCCCACCGCGCCGTCGAAGAAGGCCATCGGCACGAACACCGACACCAGTACCACCGTGATGCCGATGATGGCGCCGCTGATCTGGCCCATGGCCTTGACCGTGGCGTCATGCGGCGACAGGCCTTCCTCGGCCATGATGCGCTCGACGTTCTCGACCACCACGATGGCGTCGTCCACCAGGATGCCGATGGCCAGCACCATGCCGAACATGGTCAGCACGTTGATCGAATAGCCCAGGCCCAGCATCACGCCCAGCGTGCCCAGCAGCGCCACCGGCACCACCAGCGTGGGGATCAGCGTGGCGCGGAAGTTCTGCATGAACAGGTACATCACGCAGAACACCAGGGCGATGGCTTCCAGCAGCGTGGTCACCACCTTCTTGATCGAGATCTCCACGAAGGTGGAGGTCTCGTAGGGGATGTCCCAGGTCACGCCCGCCGGGAAATACTGGGCCAGCTCCGTCATCGTCTGGCGGATCTTGCGGGTGGTATCCACGGCGTTCGAGCCGGGCGCCAGTTTGATGCCCAGGCCCGTGGCCGTCTGGCCGTTGACGCGCGACAGGTACATATAGTCGGTGCCGCCCAGCTCAACCCGCGCCACGTCCTTCAGGCGCAGCGTGGCGCCGTCAGGCTGCGCGCGCAGCGGAATGTTGGCGAACTGCTCGGGCGTCTGCAGCGTTTCGGTGGCGACGATGCTGGCGTTCAGCGGCGCGCTGGCCGGCACGGCCTGGCTGCCCAGGTCGCCGATGGTGACGCGGGCGTTGTGCGCGCGCAGCGCATTGGCGATGTCTCCGGGCGTGAGCGACAGCGCCGTCAGCTTGGCCGGGTCGGGCCAGATGCGCATGGCGGCTTCCGCGCCCCACAGCTGCACCTTGCCCACGCCGTCGACGCGGCGCAGGGCCTGCAGCACGTTGGACGCCGCCAGCTCGCCGAGCTGCATGTCGTCCAGGCGGCCGTCGGACTTCAGCGACACCACCAGCTGGATGTTGTCGGCGGCCTTCTCCACGCGCACGCCGTCGCGGCGCACGGCCTCGGGCAGGCGCGGTTCGACGGCCTTGAGCCGGTTCTGCACTTCGACGGCGGCCAGATCGGGGTTGGTGCCCTGCTTGAACACCAGGTTGATGCTGGCCCAGCCGGTGGAGTCGCTGCTGGCCGTGGTGTAGAGCAGGCCGGGAGCGCCGTTCATCTCGCGTTCGATGATGGCGGTGACGGCTTCCTCGACCACCTTGGCCGAAGCGCCGGGATAGCTGGCGCCCACGTTGACGACGGGCGGGGCGATGTCCGGATACTGCGCCACGGGCAGGGCCCGCAGGGACAGCACGCCGGCCAGCACGATGAGCAGCTAGATCACCCAGGCGAAGACGGGGCGATCGATGAAAAAACGCGCCATGGCGGTTTAACCTTTGTTGGAGTTTCCTTCGGCGGGAGCCTGCGCCTTGGGCGCGGCCCGCTCCACCGGTTTGATCTTCTGGCCGGGCGCCAGCTGCGAGACGTTCTCGACCACGACGCGCTCGCCGCCCTTCAGGCCATCGGTGACGACCCAGTTCGGCCCCTGTATGTTGCGTGCCGTCACGGCGACGGCCTGCAATTCACCGTCCTTGCCGGCCACAAGCACATGCGCGCCGGAGGCGTCGCGCAGCAGCGCGTCGCGCGGCACCAGGTAGGCGTCGCGGTTGATGGCCTGTTCCAGGCGCACGCGCACGTACATGCCGGGTAGCAGGTCGCGCCGCGGGTTGTCGAACAGGGCGCGCATGGTCACGTTGTCGGTGCCGGGGTCCACCGCCAGGTCGGCGAAGGACAGCGCGCCGGTGCGGGCGTACTCGGTGCCGTCGGGCAGCAGCAGGCGCACGCGCAGCTTGTCGGGTTCGATGCCCTGCAGCTGGCCGTCGCGGATCTGCTTCTGCAGGCGCAGCACCTCGGCGGCCGGCTGGGCGAAGTTGACGTAGATCGGATCGATCTGCTGCACCACGGTCAGCGGCGTGGCCTGGCCTTCGCCCACCAGCGCGCCCTCGGTCACCAGCGCGCGCCGGGCGCGGCCGTCGATGGGCGAGGTGACGCGCGCATAGTCCAGCTTCAGCTTGGCGCTTTGCAGGTTGGCGCGCGCCAGCGCCACCTGGGCGCGGGCCTGGCGTTCGTCGGCGGCGGCCTCGGCGTGGTCGCGTTCGCTGATGGCGCGGTCGCCGACCAGGTCGGCATAGCGGCGCAGCTTGTCGGCCGCGGCGGACAGGCTGGCCTGGGCGCGCGCCAGGTTGGCGGCCTCGGAATCGTAGGCGGCCTGCAGCGGCGCCGGGTCGATCTGGAACAGCGCGTCGCCGCGCTTGACGTCCTGGCCTTCCTCATAGAGGCGCGAGGTGACGATGCCGGCCACCCGCGCGCGCACTTCGGCTTCGCGGTAGGGCTCCATCCGGCCGGGCAGTTCGGTGGCGACGGCGGTGGGGGTGGCGCGGGCGATGACGATCCCGACCTCGGCGGGCGCCTTGGCTTCGTCCTGGGGCTCGGATTTGGAACAAGCCGTAATAAGAATTAATACTGACAAGGATGCGAGCGTGCGGCGGAGGACTCGTTGCTTCATTTTTTAGAAATTGTTGTAGGCGCCCGGGGCGGGCCAGATGAGGGAAAGTGCGCACTTTTCCCGGTGGGGATCGCAGTCTATCATTTAATCCGTCATGCTTGATTAAATGTTTTGTTCGAAAGTATGCTCCCGTTCGCACAATTGTTAACAGTGCGGATCGGCGGCGTTCGCATAGCGGGCGCCGCTTTTTTTTGAAGGGGCCCGCGCCGCGCAGGCGCCGCCCCGTGTCCCTTTTCCCTCAACCTTTCATTTCAAGGAGATATCCGAATGGCCCGCAAGACGAAAGAAGAATCCCAACGCACCCGCGACCGCATCCTGGATGCGGCCGAGCACGTGTTCATGTCCAAGGGGGTGGCCAACACCACCATGGGCGACATCGCCGACCACGCCGGCGTGTCCAGGGGTGCCGTCTACGGCCATTACAAGAACAAGATCGATGTCTGCGTCGCCATGAGCGACTGTGCGCTGGCCGCGGCCGTGGCGCTGACCCGGGTCCGCGCCGACGGCAAGGCGCTGGAGTCCCTGTACGCGTCGATGCTGCAATACGTGCGCATCTACTCGGAAGAGGGGTCGATGCAGCGTGTGCTGGAAATCCTCTACGACAAGTGCGAGCAGAGCGACGAGAATGCGCCGCTGCTGCGACGACGGGACATCTGGGAACGCCATGCCCTGCGCAATTCCGAAAAACTGCTGCGCGCCGCGGTGCGCAACGAAGACCTGCCCGGCGCGCTGGACGTGCGCCTGTCCAACGTCTACCTGCACTCCCTGATCGAGGGGGTGTTCGGCAGCATCTGTTGGTCCGATCGCCTGAAGGGCGATATCTGGCCGCGCGTCGAGCGCATGCTCCGCGCCGCCATCGACACATTGCGGTTCTCGCCGCACCTGCGCCTGGCGCAAGCGGCCTAGCAGCCGCCGTCAGGCCCGGCCCGAGCCTACAATCCGGCCATGACGCTCAAGCAACTCGAAGCCTTCTACTGGGCGGCCACCTGCGCCAGTTTCGCCGTGGCCGCCGAGCGCCTGCACCTGTCGGTATCGTCGCTGTCCAAGCGCATCGCCGAACTGGAGGAGGCGCTGGGCCAGCCGCTGTTCGACCGCAGCGGGCACAAGGCCGCGCTGACGGAGGCCGGCCAGCGCCTGTTGCCCCAGGCCGGCGACATGCTGGCGTCGGCCGAGCGGATCCGTGCGTCCGTGGCGCAAAGCGCCGGCCTCGTCGGGCGCTGCCGCTTCGGCGTGGGTGAACTGACCGCGCTGACCTGGCTGCCGCGCCTGATCGGCGTGGTGCGCGCCGCCCATCCCGGACTGGTGCTGGAACCTTATGTCGACATCGGCCAGGTGCTGGAGCAGCGCGTGGCCGACGGTGAACTGGATTTCGCCGTGATCGCGGGCCGTTCGTCGCGCGTCGGCATCGCGTCCGCGCCCATCGGGCAGGCGGCCTTTTCCTGGGTCGCGGCGCCTGCGGCGCTGCAAGGCGAAACCCGCATGAGTCCCGCGCTGCTGGCCCGGCTGCCGCTGGTGACGCTGCCGGAGGGCGCGGGCACCACCCGCATCATCGACGACTGGCTGGCCGGGCGCGAGGCGCCGGGCGAGCGGCTTTGCTGCAATAACTGGGGCGCCATCGCCGGCTTGCTGATCGAGGGCACCGGCGTGGGCCTGCTGCCCAGCCACTGGGCCGCCGCGCTCGAGGCCGAGGGCAGCCTGCGCGTGCTTGAAGGCGAGCCGGCCCTGGCCGCGCTGCCGTATTCCTTCCAATTCCGCCGCGATGACGCTCGCGCGCTGATCACGCAGATGCGCGATGCCGTCCTGCGCGCGGCGGACTTCTCCGCGCCCTGCCGCCTGCCCTGAGCCCGGCGCGCGGCAGTGTCCGCGCCCAGGCCATTCGCGCTCGCCACGCTATACAAGCCCCGCGCCCATGGCGCAGAATCCGCCATGCGCGTGCGCGACGGGGGGATGGGCCTGGCGTCGCGGCGTCGCTTCGGGCTGCCTGCACAGGCTGGACCGGAATGCCGGAACCCGCCGGCGGGTGGCCCGTATAAGAAACAACGGAGATTCTTGATGCGTAAACTTTGCTTCGTGGCGGCCCTGGCGGCCATGATGTCCACCGGATTGGCGCAAGCCCAGTCCACCCTTCGTATCGGCCTGCAGGACGATCCCGATGTGCTCGACCCGGTGCGCGCGCGCACTTTCGTCGGCCGCATCGTCTTCGCGTCGCTGTGCGACAAGCTGGTCGACATCACCCCGGACCTGAAGATCGTGCCGCAGCTGGCGCAATCGTGGACCACCAGCGACGACAACAAGACGCTGACCTTCAAGCTGCGCAAGGACGCGGTGTTCCATGACGGCGCGCCGGTGGACGCGGCCGCGGTCAAGGCCAATCTGGAACGCGCGCGCACGCTGCCCGACAGCAACCGCAAGAGCGAGCTGGCCACGGTCGCCAGCGTCGAGGCGCCGGATGCCGAGACCGTGGTGCTGCGCCTGTCCGAGCCCGATGCCTCGCTGCTGTCGCAGCTGTCCGACCGCGCCGGCATGATGATGTCGCCGGCCGCCTTCGACAAGGATCCCGGCGGCAAGCCTGTGTGCTCGGGTCCCTACCAGTTCAAGGAGCGGGTGCAGAACGATCGCATCGTGCTCGAGAAATTTCCCAAGTATTGGGACGCAGCCAGCTACCACTTCGATCGCCTGGTCTTCATCCCGATTCCCGACAACACGGTGCGCCTGAACAATCTGCGCGCCGGCGACCTGGACATCATCGAGCGCGTGGCGCCGAGCGACGCCAAGGCGGTCAAGGATGACGCCAGCCTGCGGCTGGCGCCGGTGACGGGCCTGGGCTTCCAGGCCATCTCGGTCAATCTGGCCAACGGCGCGCGCGCAGACAACCCGCTGGCCAAGGACAAGCGCGTGCGTCAGGCGCTGGACCTGGCCATCGACCGCGACGTGCTGAACCAGGTGATCGGCGAAGGCATGTTCCAGCCCGCCCACCAGCCGTTCCCGCCCGCCAGCTTCGCCTTCAACAAGGCGGTCGAACACACCGGGCGCGATCCCAAGAAAGCGCAGGCGCTGCTGAAGGAAGCCGGGCTGGATCGCGTCAGGTTCGAGATCACCTTCGGCAACAACACCACCATGCAGCAGGTGTTCGAGCTGATCCAGGCGATGGGCGCCGAGGCCGGCTTCGACATCACGCTGCGGCCGGTGGAGTTCGCCTCGTTGCAGTCGTCGCTGGCGCGCGGCGACTTCGTGGTCGGCCAGAGCGGCTGGTCGGGCCGAGTCGATCCCAGCGGCAACATCCACCAGTACCTGAGCTGCAAGGGCAACCTGAACGACGGCAAGTTCTGCGACCCCGCCGTCGACAAGCTGCTGAACGACGCCCGGGCCGAGGCCGATCCGGTCAAGCGCCGCGCCATGTACGACCAGGTGCTGGCCGTGCTGGAAGAGCAGCGCCCCATCATCTATCTCTTCTACCTGCCCTGGACCTTCGGCGTGCAGAAGAAGGTGGAAGGCTTCGTGCCCTATCCTGACGGGCTGATCCGCCTGAAGGGCGTGTCCGTCGCCGGCAAATAAGCGCAGCCGCCACGGCGGAACCCGGATCCGGGTTCCGCCTTTTTTCTTTCTTCGATGCCATCATGATGTTCACGACTCGTCCTGAAATCCTCGGCACCTTCGGTGTCGTGACCTCGACCCACTGGCTGGCCAGCGCCGCCGGCATGTCCCTGCTGGAGCGCGGCGGCAACGCCTTCGACGCCTGCGTCGCCAGCGCCTTCGTGCTGCAGGTGGTCGAGCCCCACCTGGTCGGTCCCGCCGGCGAGACGCCGGCCGTGTTCTATTCGGCCCGCACGGGCAAGGTGGAAGTGCTGTGCGGCCAGGGTTGCACGCCCGCCGGCGCCACGCTGGAACGCTACCGCGCCGAAGGCCTGTCGCTGATTCCCGGCAACGGCCTGCTGGCCACGGTGATCCCGGGCGCGTTCGACGCCTGGATGCTGTTGCTGCGCGACCATGGCACCATGCGATTGCGCGACGTGCTGGAGCCCGCCATCTACTACGCGGAGCACGGCCATGCGCTGATGCCGCGCATCTCCAACACCATCGCGGGGCTCAAGGATTTCTTCCAGACCCATTGGCCGTCCACCGCCGAGATCTACCTGCCCGGCGGCGCGGTGCCCGAGGCGCGCAAGCTGTTCCGCAATCCGGCGCTGGCGCGCACCTGGACGCGGCTGCTGACGGAAGCGGAAAGCGCGGGCGCGGACCGCGAGCGCCAGATCGAAGCCGCGCGCGACGTGTTCTACCGGGGCTTCGTGGCCGAGGCCATCGACGCCTTTGCCCGGGGCACCGAGGTCATGGACGAAAGCGGTGCGCGCCATCGCGGCGTGCTGACGGCGGACGACCTGGCCGGCTGGTCGGCCAGCTACGACGCGCCGGCCACATACGACTATCACGGCTACACCGTGGCCAAGGCCGGCGCCTGGAGCCAGGGGCCGGTGTTTCTGCAGACGCTGGCGCTGCTCAAGGACATGGACCTGACCGGCGCCGGTCCGGCCAGCGCCGAGTTCATCCACCGCGTCACCGAGGCGATGAAGCTGGCCTTCGCTGACCGCGAGGCCTATTACGGCGATCCAGCGTTCGTCGATGTGCCGCTGGAGCGCCTGCTGTCGGAGGACTACAACGCGGCGCGCCGACGGCTGATCGGCGAGCAGGCGTCGCATGAGCTGTCGCCCGGCCGCCTGGCGGGTTTCGAGGCCCAGGTGGACCGCGTGTTGGATACCTTGCGGCGCCTGTCCAAGGTCACGGAGCCGGGCGCGGCGCCGGCCGTCGTCGCGCCGGCGGGAGCGGCCGCGTCGGCGCGGCGCGGCGACACCACCCACGTGGACGTGATCGACCGCTGGGGCAACATGATCTCGGCCACGCCTTCGGGCGGCTGGTTCCAGTCCTCGCCCGTCATTCCCGCCCTGGGTTTCGGGCTGAACACGCGGGCGCAGATGTTCTGGCTGGAGGAAGGGCTGCCGGGCACGCTGGCGCCGGGCAAGCGGCCGCGCACCACGCTGACCCCGACGCTGGCGCTGCGCGACGGCGCGCCCTACATGGCCTTCGGCACGCCCGGCGGCGACCAGCAGGAGCAATGGCAACTGCTGTTCTTCCTGCGTCACGTCCATCACGGCCTGAATCTGCAGGAGTCCATCGACCTGCCCATGTCGCATACCTCGCATTTCCCCAGCTCGTTCTATCCGCGCGACCGCAAGCCCGGCCATCTGGCGATCGAGGCCAGCATCGGCGCGGCGGTGATCGAACAGTTGCGCCAGCGCGGCCATGTCGTGGAAGAGGCGGCGGAATGGTCGGTGGGCCGCCTGACCGCGGCCTCGCGCGATTCGGACGGCCTGCTGCATGCGGCGGCCACGCCGCGCCTGATGCAGGCCTACGCCATCGGTCGCTGAGCGGAGGCGTCGCGGGCCGGCGCGCGCGGCGTGCTTGCCGCGCGTGTCGCCACGCGCGTCCGGCGCGTATCCGGCGGGGGCGCCCGGAGGCGAGTTGCGGTGGTTCGCCGCCATACGCTATCTTTGCCGCATGACGCCTCCCCCAGAGAGCCCGACCGCAGGGGCTCAGTCCCTGACGGGACAAGAACCGCTATTCATCGTCCTTAATACCGGCTCGGGACGCGGCGACGCGCAGGTCTTGCAAGAGACCATCCGCCGCGTGCTGGACGAAGCCGGCCGGCGGCATGAACTCATGCCGGTGGACGACCCGTCGCGCCTGGCCGACACGGCGCGCGCAGCAGTCCGGCGCGCCCGCGCCGAAAACGGCATTGTCGTGGGCGCGGGCGGCGACGGCACGCTCAACACGGTGGCCGCCGCGGTGTTGGGGCAGGGCGTGCCGTTCGGCATCCTGCCGCAGGGCACCTTCAATTATTTCGGCCGGCGCTACGGCATTTCCCAGGAAACCGAGGTCGCCCTGCGCGGGCTGCTGCGAGGGCAGGTCCGGCCGGTGCAGGTCGGGCTGCTCAATGACAGGCCGTTCCTGGTCAATGCCAGCCTGGGCCTGTACCCGCAGTTGCTCGAGGACCGCGAGGCCTTCAAGCAGAAGTTCGGCCGCAGCCGGCTGGTGGCATTGTGGTCCGGGCTGGTCACGCTGATGCGCGCGCCGCGCCAGCTGGGTCTGCAGCTCGAGCACGAAGGCCGCGTCCGCGATCTGCGCACGCCGACGCTGGTCGTGGGCAACAACAAGCTGCAACTCGAGCACGTGGGGATCCCGGCCGACGAGCTGGACCGGCAACGCCTGATCGCCATGGCGGCGCATCCGGTGGGCACGCTGGCCTTGTATGGGTTGTTGTTGCGCGGCCTGTTCAGCCGGCTGGGCGAGGCCGAACAGGTCGTCAATTTCGCATTCGACCGCCTGGTCGTGCGCATCCGCGGCCGTCGCCGCGTGAAGGTCGCGATGGACGGCGAAATCTCCTGGATGAACACCCCGCTGGAGTTCAAGGTGGCCGAGGACGCGTTGCCGCTGGTGACGCCTGGCGAGCAAGACTCCGACACCGTATCTACATGACCCGTATCCTGCATTTTTCCGACACGCATTTCGGCACCGAGCGCAAGGCCGTGGTCGAGGCCGCGCTGGACCTGGCCGCCGCCCAGGCGCCCGACCTGGTCGTGCTGAGCGGCGACATCACCCAGCGCGCGCGCCGGCGCCAGTTCGCCGTGGCGCGCGCCTTCATCGAGCGCCTGTCGCTGCCGGTGCTGGCGGTGCCCGGCAACCACGACATTCCCCTGTTCAATGTGTTTGCCCGCGCGCTCAATCCGTATGGCAACTACAAGCGGGCGCTGGGCGCGGTGCTTGAGCCCGTGTTCGAGAACCCCGGCCTGCTGGCCATCGGCGTGAACACCACCCGGCCGCGGCGTCGCAAGGACGGAGAAATCTCCGAGGCCCAGATCGCGCGCGTCGCGCAGCGGCTGCGGCAGGCCCGGCCCGGGCAGCTGCGGGTGGTGGTGGCGCATCATCCGGTGCGGGCCAAGGTCGAGTCCGACGTGCACAACCTGCTGTTCGGGCGCGAGCGCGCGCTGGCGGCCTGGACCCAGGCCGGCGTGGACCTGATCCTGGGCGGCCATATCCATCTGCCCTATGTCATGCCCATCCTGGCGGACCGGCCGACGGCCGGCTGGGTGGCGCAGGCGGGCACCACATGTTCCTGGCGCGTGCGGGGCAAGGTGCCCAATTCGGTGAACCTCATCGTCCGCGACGAGGTCGACGGGGTATCCGCATGTCATGTCGAGCGTTGGGACTACTCCGCCGGCACCCATGCTTTCGAGCCGGTAGACAAGACGCGGGTGGATCTGTAGCGTTTCGGGCAGGCGCGCCGGCCGTCCGCCGGCTTGCCGGGCCTGCCTGGCTCCAGGCCCGGGATTTCCTGTTTAGCCGTTTTCCGACATGATCGACGCCAGCGCGGCCTGGGCCGCCGAGCACGCCTTGCTGCTGTTCCTTCTGCTGCCTTGCCTGGCGGCGCTGCTCGCCCTGGGCGCGGCGCGCGCCTGGCTGGCGGTCGAGGCGCGCGGCCGCACTGTGCTGGGCGCGGGCGGCGCCGGACTGGCGTTGCTGGTCTTCCTGGCGCTGGCCGTGGCGGTGCGCCGGCCCGGCGCCGTGGTCGCGTTCGACGGCGCCCTGGCGAATGCCTTGGGCCGCGCCATGCCGGACGCCTTTCTCTGGCTGCTGTCCTGGTTCACGTTCCTGGGCGACCGCGACTTGCTGGCGCTGTCCTGCGTGCTGGCAGTGCTGTGGCTGCTGTGGCGCGGATACAAGGGGCTGGCCTTGTTCTGCGCCGTCGCGACCGGACTGGGCGGCGCGTTGAACTGGCTGCTCAAGCATGGTTTCCAACGCTTGCGGCCGGATTTCAACCATGACTACACCGCGGTCGTCGGCTGGAGTTTTCCCAGCGGCCATGCCTCGGCCGCGATGGCGGTCTACGGCACGGCCTGTTATCTGATCTGGAGATTGGCGCCGGCGCCCTGGCGCAGGCCCAGCCTGGCCCTGGCGGCGGCGCTGGTGACCGCCATCGGCCTGAGCCGCGTCTTGCTGCAGGTGCATTTCGCGAGCGACGTGGCGGCCGGCTGGGCCATCAGCCTGGCCTGGATGATCCTGTGCGTGGGACTGGCCGAGGGCCTGCGCGCCTCAGGCCGCGACGCGGGCCAGCGCGTCCACTAGCCGCGCCTCGGCCGGACTCAGGCCCGCCTGGGCGAGCAGGGCCGGGCAGGCGTACCGGCCGCCCGCATTCCTGATTGCCTGCCCGAGGATGCGCGCGCGTCCCGCTTCCGGCGGTTCCAGGTCGACGATGAGCTTGCCGCGTACCGGGGCGGTCACTTCGCCGTCGCTGAAGCGTTCCAGCGTACGGTCGATCTCGCGCTCGCGCGGCAGCGCCAGCACCACGGTGTCGGATTCGGCCAGCGCCTCGCGAGCGGAGGTCGCCAGGGTGGCGGTGCCTCGGAACTCCTCGCAGCGCGACGGTTCGATGTCGTAGACCGTAAGCGCCAGATCGGGGTCGGCTTCGAGCAGCTGCCGGGCGGCGCGGGTGCCGGTCGATCCCAGGCCGACGATGCTGATGCGGGGGCTGTTCATGGTTTGGGCACCGACCAAGTGCTGACGATGTGCGCCAGCGGTTCATCGGAATGCTCGGAGGTCAGGATGACTTCGCCCGCCGACAGACGGCCGACCTTGAGCAGGCGGGCATCGGCCACGATGGCGCCGGCCGGACTCTTGCGCAGGAAATTGATGGTGAGGCTGGCGGTCACCGCATGGGCCTGCCCGGTCGCGCCAACCACGGCGGCGTACATCGCCAGGTCGGCCAGCCCCATCAGCATGGGGCCGGCGACGATGCCGCCCAATCGTTGGTGGGAGTCGCGAGCCGGCAGCACCGCGCGCGCGGTGCCGTAACCGATTTGCGTCATCTCTATGCCCAGCAGCAGGGAGAAGGGGTGCTGCTCGGTCAGCAGCGCATGGAAGTCAGCCAGGCTGATGCGCGGCGCGTCGGCGCGGGCGGGGGGAACGGCGAGGTCGGTCATCGTTGCTCCAGGACGAGGCAATATTGGTCCAGCAGCGCGTCGGCCTGCTGGCCCAGGGACTTCAGCCTGTGGGTGTGCAACAGCAGCAGCAGGCCCATCAGATAGGTGAAGGTGTTCATCTGCTCGGTCGCGATCGTCGCCGCGTCCCAGGGCTTGGTGCGGGCCAGCGCCTGTCCGAGCAGGTCGATGCTGTCCCGCAGCCGGCCGTTGAGCTGCTCGTCCATTTCGCGCCCCAGCCCGCGCGGCCCCGGGCCGCGGAACAGGTACAGGCCCAGCGAGAAGTCGGTGGGCCGGTCTGCGTAATAGCCGAAGAAGGCGCGGATAGCGTCGCGCGCGGCCGAGCCGGGGAGGCTGCGTGCCGCGGTGTCGATCAGGTGCGCATGCAGCCGTTGCAGCGATTCATCCAGCAAGGCGCCATAGATCGCCTCCTTGCCGGCGAACCACGGATAGACCGCGCCGGTGGTGCAGCCCGCCTCGCTGGCGATGGCGCGGATGGTGGTTTTTTCCAGGCCGTCGCGCTCGAACACCCGCTGGGCGGCGTCCATGATCAGTTGGCGACGCAGCGCGTTCAACTGTTCATTACGGTCGGGGCGCGCTGGCGCGGCGGGCGGGGTGCTCATGGTCGGCTTTCGAAGTCGGGTTTGTGCATCAGATGATATCGATGATTTTTGTAGATAACAATGTTATTGAGTGTGAGTTGAAGGCATGAGGAAAGCGAGTACGTGGCGGCGGCCGGCAAGGCGATAAAGTCCCCGATATTGGTCCGCCGGACCCGCGCGGGAGGCTCGTCGACATCCGAAAGCGATCCGAAAGAACGCCTCGGCAGCGCCGATAAATATTAGGGCCAGGGCTGAGGGTCGCATGAATACGTGCTCGCCCTGACGACCAAGGGTAAGCCCTAGCAGTTGCGCCGCCGTCTTGTTGTGATGTTGCAAGATCCCAACAAGCCTGTCGCAAACCTGCACTTTTCTGGCCTTCACCATAGCCAGCCCCCCCGATTTTTGATGCAATAGCACCAACTTCCCTTCGCGGAGTTAGGGGGGCGGCAGGCTGGTTTGCTGGATTGCTGCTCTTGTCACTCAAATCAACGGAGATTTCTTAAATGAAAAAGACTCTGCTCGCTGCCGCCCTGCTCGCCGGTTTCGCCGGTGTTGCCCAGGCAGAAACGTCTGTCACCCTGTACGGCATCATCGATACCGGTATCGGCTACAACAAGATCAGCGGCGCCAAGGACGGTGCTGCTGTGGCGAACGGCAGCCGCTTCGGCATGATCAACGGCGTGCAGAACGGCTCGCGTTGGGGCCTGCGTGGTTCGGAAGATCTGGGTGACGGCCTGCGCGCTGTGTTCACTCTGGAGTCGGGCTTTGATTCGGGCAACGGCAAGTCGGGCCAAAGCTCGCGCCTGTTCGGCCGTCAAGCCACCGTCGGTCTGGCCAGCGACAGCTGGGGTCAACTGGACTTCGGTCGTCAAACCAACATCGCCTCGAAGTACTTCGGCTCGATCGATCCGTTCGGCGCTGGTTTCGGTCAAGCCAACATCGGTACCGCCTTCAGCGCTGCCAACACGCAACGCTACGACAACATGGTGATGTACCAAACCCCGTCGTTCAGCGGCTTCCAGTTCGGCCTGGGCTACTCGTTCAACGCCAACGACAACAAGGCCTCTGAAACCGGCTTCCGTACCGCTGATAACACCCGCGCCATCACCACCGGTGTGCGTTACGTCAACGGTCCGCTGAACGTCGCGTTCTCGTACGATCAGCTGAACCGTTCGAACGTTGGCAAGACCGGCGACGCCGATACGACCCCGCGCCAGTACATCCTGGGCGCTTCGTACGACTTCGAAGTGGTCAAGCTGGCTCTGGCTGCTAGCCGCACCCAAAACGGCTGGTTCGCTGGCCCGAGCGTGAACGGCAACTCGCTGCTGAGCAGCGTTGCTGACAATCTGACGAACTCCTTCCAGCGTGACTTCAAGGCCAATTCGTACCTGGTTGGTCTGTCGGCTCCGATCGGTGGCGCCAGCAACGTGTTCGGTTCGTGGCAAATGGTTGACCCCAAGGGCAACTTCGCCAATGACAACGATCTGAAGAAGATGCACGTCTTCTCGCTGGGCTACACCTACGACCTGTCCAAGCGTACCAACCTGTACGCCTACGGTTCGTATGCCAAGAACTACGCCCTGATCGAAGACCTGAAGTCGACCGCCATCGGCGTCGGCCTGCGTCACCGCTTCTAATCCTAAGCGGGACGCAAGTCCTGCCTGGATTTAAAGCTCGCGAACGGGCTGCGGCCCGTTCGCCTAAAACCACCCTTCGGGGTGGTTTTTTTTATGCGAGTTCGTGCTCGCATGTCTTGATTGCGAAGCATCTTCGCCGGTGTGTGAATGATGTGGTGTATCCTGCGATTTCACTCGTGAAAACTGCGATTGTTCCAAATAAGGAACGCAGTCTTTCACCCGCTGTTCAGGCTACAGAGTTCAGCCAGAAGTAACCGCGCGAATGCTACAATCCTAAGGTTTGCGCATTTGACGGACGCCTGAATGAACCTGCAACAGTATTTCCCCGTCCTGCTGTTTATCGGAGTGGCCACCCTTATCGGGTTTGCGCTTCTGACGGCCGGCTCCCTGCTTGGCCCGCGCCGGCCTTACGCTGAAAAGCTCTCCCCCTACGAGTGCGGCTTCGAAGCCTTCGAAGACGCGCGCATGAAGTTCGACGTGCGCTATTACCTCGTGGCGATCCTGTTCATCCTCTTCGACCTGGAAATCGCGTTCCTGTTCCCGTGGGCCATCGCCCAGGGCACGGTCGGAATCGTCGGCTTCTGGACGGTCATGGTTTTCCTCGCCGTGTTGACCGTCGGCTTCATCTACGAATGGAAAAAGGGCGCGCTGGACTGGGAATAATTTCCGGGCACGCTATCAGAGACGAATATGGCTATAGACGGCATTCTCAAGCAAGGGTTCATCACCACCAGCGCCGACAAGTTCCTGAACTGGGCGAAAACTGGCTCGATGTGGCCCATGACATTCGGCCTGGCCTGTTGCGCGGTCGAAATGATGCACGCGGGCGCGGCCCGCTACGACCTGGACCAGTTCGGCATCATCTTCCGCCCCAGCCCGCGCCAGTCCGATCTGATGATCGTGGCCGGCACGCTGTGCAACAAGATGGGCCCGGCGCTGCGCAAGGTCTACGACCAGATGCCCGAGCCCCGCTGGGTGGTGTCGATGGGCTCCTGTGCCAATGGCGGCGGTTACTACCATTACTCGTATTCGGTGGTCCGCGGCTGCGACCGCATCGTACCGGTAGACGTCTACGTGCCGGGCTGCCCGCCCACGGCCGAGGCGCTGGTGTACGGCTTGCTGCAGATGCAGAACAAGATCCGTCTGACCAACACGATTGCGCGCTGAGCTTTCGCGCAGGGCGGCAGGCCTAGCCGCCAGCCCCGCGAAGCAGCGTAACGGTTCACCTAAGCGTACAAGATGATGACCAGGCTCGAAACCCTGAAGACCAATTTGCAGACCACCCTCGGCGCGGATATCGCGCTGACCGAGGCGCTGGGCGAGCTGACGCTCGAAGTGCCTGCGGAACAATGGTTCTCCGTCTGCACCAAGCTGCGCACCGAAGCCGGCCTGCGCTTTGAAACCTGTGTCGACCTCTGTGGCGTCGACTACCTGACCTGGGGCAACGGCACGCGCCAGCTGCCCGAGGAAACCAACGCCCGCGTCCACCGCTCGCGCTTCGCCGTGGTGGTGCACCTGCTGTCGATCGAGCACAACTGGCGCCTGCGCGTGCGTACCTGGGCGCCCGACGACGAGTTCCCGATGGTCGCCTCGCTGATGGAATGCTGGCCCGGCGTGGGCTGGTTCGAGCGCGAGGCGTTCGACCTGTACGGCATCGTCTTCGAAGGCCATCCCGACCTGCGCCGCATCCTCACCGACTACGGCTTCATCGGCCACCCGTTCCGCAAGGACTTCCCGCTGTCGGGCACCGTCGAAATGCGCTACGACCCCGAACAGCGCCGCGTCATCTACCAGCCGGTCACGATCGATCCGCGC
Source organism: Achromobacter sp. 1011791174 (assembly GCF_059760925.1). Taxonomy (NCBI): domain Bacteria; kingdom Pseudomonadati; phylum Pseudomonadota; class Betaproteobacteria; order Burkholderiales; family Alcaligenaceae; genus Achromobacter; species Achromobacter sp. 1011791174. The sequence goes on along the minus strand of NZ_JCBANH010000033.1, from coordinate 39,475 downwards.
GAAATCACGCCGCGCGTGGTCCGCGAAGACAACTACGGCTTGGGGCATTAAGTCATGGCAGAAATCAAGAACTACACGCTCAACTTCGGCCCGCAGCACCCGGCTGCGCACGGCGTGCTGCGCCTGGTGCTGGAACTGGACGGCGAAGTCATCCAGCGCGCCGACCCGCACATCGGCCTGCTGCACCGCGCGACCGAAAAGCTGGCCGAGCACAAGACCTACATCCAGGCGCTGCCCTACATGGATCGCCTGGACTACGTGTCCATGATGTGCAACGAACATGCCTACGTCATGGCCATCGAGAAGCTGCTGGGCGTGGAAGCGCCGCTGCGCGCCCAGTACATCCGCGTGATGTTCGACGAAATCACGCGTCTGCTGAACCACCTGATGTCGCTGGGTTCGCACGCGCTGGACGTGGGCGCCATGGCGGTGTTCCTGTACGCCTTCCGTGAACGCGAAGACCTGATGGACTGCTACGAAGCGGTCTCGGGCGCGCGCATGCACGCGGCCTACTACCGTCCGGGCGGCGTCTATCGCGACCTGCCGGATTCGATGCCGCAGTACGGTGACACCAGCAAGTACCGTGGCGACAAGGAAGTGCGCGCCATGAACGATGCGCGCTCCGGTTCGCTGCTGGACTTCATCGAGGACTTCACCAACCGCTTCCCCGGTTGCGTCGACGAGTACGAAACCCTGCTCACCGACAACCGCATCTGGAAGCAGCGCCTGGTGGGCATCGGCGTGGTCGATCCCGATCGCGCCAAGGCGCTGGGCTTCACCGGCCCGATGCTGCGTGGTTCCGGCGTGGCCTGGGACCTGCGCAAGACGCAGCCCTACGAAGTCTACGATCTGCTCGATTTCGACATCCCCGTGGGCGTGAACGGCGACTGCTACGACCGCTACCTGGTCCGCGTGGCCGAAATGCGCCAGAGCAACCGCATCATCCGCCAGTGCGTGGAATGGCTGCGCAACAACCCGGGCCCGGTCATGATCGAGAATCACAAGATCGCCCCGCCCAAGCGCACCGCCATGAAGACCAACATGGAAGAGCTGATCCATCACTTCAAGCTCTTCACCGAAGGCTTCCACGTGCCGCCCGGCGAGTCCTACGCCTCGGTCGAGCACCCGAAGGGCGAGTTCGGCATCTATCTGGTGTCCGACGGCGCCAACAAGCCGTACCGCCTGAAGATTCGCGCGCCCGGCTTCGCCCATCTGCAGTCGCTGGATGAAATGTCGCGCGGTCACATGATCGCCGACGCCGTCACCATCATCGGTACGCAGGACATCGTTTTCGGCGAGATCGACCGCTGATCCGCCCAGAGACCGTCACGAGCACGACCGCATAACCCGGATTCAAACTATGCTGCTTTCCGAACAGGCCTACCAGAAAATCGACCGAGAACTCGCGAAGTTCCCGGCCGACCAGCGGCAGTCCGCCATCATGGCCTCGCTTGCCATCGCGCAAGAAGAAAAGGGCTGGTTGGCGACCGACATCATCGAGGATGTGGCCAACTACATCGGCGTTCCGCCCATCGCGGTCCAGGAAGTCGCCACTTTCTACAACATGTTCGACGTCAAGCCCGTCGGCAAGAACAAGATCTCGGTCTGCACGAACTTGCCCTGTGCCTTGCGCGACGGCGAACGCGTCGGCGATTACCTCAAGCGCAAGCTGGGCGTCGACTGGAAGGAAACCACCGCCGACGGCCAGTTCACGCTGGTGGAAGGCGAGTGCATGGGCGCCTGCGGCGATTCCCCCGTGCTGCTGGTCAACAACAAGCACATGTGCGTGCGCATGACGGAAGAAAAGCTGGACGCGCTGGTCGCGGCCCTGAAGGCGCAAGGAGAGTCGGCATGAACGCGCCCGACATCTACAAGCAGTTCTCGCAAGGTCTGGATCCCAATCCGCTGAACGACCTGGCCAATTCCATGTGCCTGCACGGCCGGCACATCAAGCCGCAGATCATGGCCGACGTCGACGGCGCCAACTGGCGCCTGGCCGACTACGTCAAACGTGGCGGCTACGAAGCCCTGAAGAAGATCCTGACCACCGGCATGAAGCCGGAGGACGTGATCGCCGAGGTCAAGGCCTCGGGTCTGCGCGGCCGTGGCGGCGCGGGCTTCCCGACCGGCCTGAAGTGGAGCTTCATGCCGCGCGCGTTCCCGGGCCAGAAGTACCTCGTCTGCAACTCCGACGAAGGCGAGCCGGGCACGTTCAAGGACCGCGACATCCTGCGCTTCAACCCGCACATCGTGATCGAAGGCATGGCCATCGCCGCCTACGCGATGGGCATCAGCGTGGGCTACAACTACATCCACGGCGAAATCTTCGAGGTCTACCAACGCTTCGAAGAGGCGCTGGAAGAGGCGCGCGCCGCCGGCTTCCTGGGCGACAAGATCCTGGGCTCGGAATTCAACTTCCAGCTGCACGCGTTCCATGGCTACGGCGCCTACATCTGCGGCGAAGAAACCGCGCTGCTCGAATCGCTGGAAGGCAAGAAGGGCCAGCCGCGCTTCAAGCCGCCGTTCCCGGCCAGCTTCGGCCTGTACGGCAAGCCCACCACCATCAACAACACCGAGACCTTCGCGGCGGTGCCCTGGATCATCCGCAACGGCGGCCAGGCCTACCTCGAGGTCGGCAAGCCCAACAACGGCGGCACCAAGCTGTTCTCGATCTCCGGCGACGTCGAGCGTCCCGGCAACTACGAGATCCCGCTGGGCACCCCGTTCTCGACGCTGCTCGAGCTGGCCGGCGGCATGCGCGGCGGCAAGAAGCTCAAGGCCGTGATCCCCGGCGGTTCCAGCGCTCCGGTGCTGCCCGCCGACATCATGATGGACACCACCATGGACTACGACGCCATCGCCAAGGCGGGCTCCATGCTGGGTTCGGGCGCCGTGATCGTCATGGACGAGACGCGCTGCATGGTCAAGTCGCTCATGCGCCTGTCGTACTTCTATTTCGAGGAAAGCTGCGGCCAGTGCACGCCGTGCCGTGAAGGCACCGGCTGGCTGTACCGCATGGTGCACCGCATTGAAACCGGCCACGGCCGTCCGGAAGATCTGGACATGCTGGACAACGTGGCGGGCAACATCATGGGCCGCACCATCTGCGCCCTGGGCGACGCCGCGGCCATGCCCGTGCGTGGCTTCCTCAAGCATTTTCGCGACGAATTCGCGCACCACATCGAGCACAAGTCTTGTGTGGTCCCGCAATATCTGTAGGTCTCAGGAACAGCAATGGTTGAACTAACCGTCGACGGCAATAAGGTCGAAGTGCCCGAAGGCAGCATGGTGATGCATGCGGCCCAGAAGATCGGGCTTTACGTGCCGCATTTCTGCTACCACAAGAAACTGTCCATCGCGGCCAACTGCCGCATGTGCCTGGTTGAAGTGGAAAAGGCGCCCAAGGCGCTGCCCGCCTGCGCCACCCCCGTTACCAACGGCATGGTCGTGCACACCTGCTCCGAGAAGGCTCGCGCCGCTCAGCAGTCGGTGATGGAATTCCTGCTGATCAATCACCCGCTGGATTGCCCGATCTGCGATCAGGGCGGCGAGTGCCAGCTGCAGGATCTGGCCGTGGGCTATGGCGGCTCTTCCTCGCGTTACCAGGAAGAGAAGCGCGTGGTGTTCCACAAGGACCTGGGCCCGCTGGTGTCGGCCGAGGAAATGAGCCGCTGCATCCACTGCACCCGCTGCGTGCGCTTCGGCCAGGAAATCGCCGGCGTCATGGAACTGGGCATGCTCGGCCGTGGCGAACACTCCGAGATCACGTCCTTCGTGGGCCGCTCGATCGAGTCCGAACTGTCGGGCAACATGATCGACATCTGTCCGGTGGGCGCGCTGACCTCCAAGCCCTTCCGCTACAGCGCGCGCACCTGGGAGCTGGCCCGCCGCCGCTCGGTCAGCCCGCACGACAGCCTGGGCGCCAACCTGGTCATCCAGGTCAAGGGCGACCGCGTCATGCGCGTGGTGCCGTTCGAGGACGAAGCCGTCAACGAATGCTGGATCAGCGACCGCGACCGCTTCTCGTATGAAGGCCTGAACAGCGAAGACCGCCTGTCCGCGCCCATGATCAAGGGCGCCGACGGCAAGTGGCAGGAAGCCTCCTGGGCCGACGCGCTCCAGGCCGTGGCCCAAGGTCTGTCGCGCGTGCGCGACAGCTTCGGCGCCGGCCAGATCGGCGCGCTGGCCTCCGAGTACGCCACGCTTGAAGAGTACGCGCTGCTGGGCCGCCTGGTCCGCGCGCTGGGTTCCGAGAACATCGACTTCCGCCTGCGCCAGACCGACGCGTCCTTCGACGCCGCCCTGTCGGGCGCGCCGTGGCTGGGCATGCCCATCGCCGAGCTGGACAACCTGGACCGCGTGCTGGTGGTCGGTTCGTTCCTGCGCAAGGACCACCCGCTGATGGCCCAGCGCCTGCGCCAGGCCGCCAAGCGCGGCACGCAGATCCTGCTGGTCGACAGCGCCGCCGACGATCCGCTGATGCCGGTCGCCGGGCGCATCACCGTGGCGCCCTCCGAGTTGGCGCGCGCGCTGGCCGAAGTGGCCGTCGCGCTGGCCCAGGCCAAGGAACAGGCCGTGCCGGCCGAGTTCGCTTCGGTCACGCCGGGTGAACAAGCCAAGATCATCGCCGCCAGCCTGGCCTCGGGTTCCAACAGCGCCGTGCTGATGGGCAACCTGGCCGTGGCCAGCGCCCAGGCCTCGACCCTGGCCGCCAATGGCCAGGCCGTGGCCGCGCTGGCCGGCGGCAAGTTCGGCTTCCTCACCTCTGGCGGCAACACCGTCGGCGGTTATCTGGCTGGCGCCGTGCCGGGGCAGGGCGGCAAGAACGCCGCCGCCATGCTGGCCGAGCCGCTGAAGGCCTACGTCGTGCTGCACGCCGAGCCGTTGCTGGACGCCGACAACGGCGGCCAGGCCGTGGCCGCGCTGCGCGGCGCGCAGTTCGCCGTGGCGCTGACCCCGTACCGCTCGGCTGCCGCCGACTGGGCCGATGTCATGCTGCCCGTGTCGCCGTTCACCGAAACCTCGGGCACCTACGTCAACGCCCAGGGCCTGCCGCAAAGCTTCAAGGGCACGGTCGCGCCGTTCGGCCAGACCCGTCCGGGCTGGAAGGTCCTGCGCGTGCTGGGCAACGTCCTGCATCTGGCCGGCTTCGACGACGAGACCTCCGAGTCCGTGCGCGACACCGTGCTGGCCGGCGGCGTGGAAAATCGCCTGTCCAACGCCATCAAGGCCCAACCGGGCCTGGGCCAGGTCCTGGGCGGCCTGGAGCGGGTGGCCGACGTGCCGATCTATCGCAGCGACGCCATGGTGCGCCGTTCCGAGCCGCTGCAGGCCGCGCCGGCCTCGAAGCAGCCCGCCGCGCGCATGAACGGCCGCACGCTCACCAGCCTCGGCCTGACGGCCGGCGTCAAGGTGCGCGTGACGGGCGGGCAGGGCGCCGTCGAACTCGAAACCGTGCAGGATGATGCCGTGGCCGATCGCGCCCTGCGCATCTCCGCAGCCTTTGAAAGCACCGTGGCCCTGGGTGGCGCATTCGGTCAAATCAGCGTGGAGCGTGCCTGATGGAATGGCTTAATGTTCTCCAGAGCCACGGCCAGGCGTTGCTCGGCCCGACGGTCTGGCTGGTTCTGTGGACGATCATCAAGATCGTCGTGATCGCAGTGCCCATCATCCTGTGCGTCGCGTACCTGACGTACTGGGAACGCAAGATGATCGGCGCCATGCACGTCCGCATGGGACCGAACCGCGTGGGCTTCAAGGGGCTGCTGCAGCCCTTCGCCGACGTGTTCAAGCTGCTGACCAAGGAAGTCGTGGTCCCCAGCGAAGCCAACAAGGTGCTGTTCGTGGTGGCGCCGGTCGTCACCCTGATGCCCGCGCTGGCGGCCTGGGCCGTGGTGCCCTTCGGCCCCGACGTGGTGCTGGCCAACGTCAACGCCGGCCTGCTGTACGTCATGGCCATCACGTCCATCGGCGTGTACGGCGTGATCGTGGCCGGCTGGGCCTCGAACTCCAAGTACGCCTTCCTGGGCGCGCTGCGCGCCTCGGCGCAGATGGTGTCGTACGAACTGGCCATCGGTTTCGTGCTGGTCACCGTGTTGCTGGTGTCGGGCAGCCTGAACATGTCCGAGATCGTGATGGGCCAGACCCGCGGCTGGTTCGCCGACAAGGGCCTGAACTTCCTGTCCTGGAACTGGCTGCCGCTGCTGCCGCTGTTCGTGATCTACGTGATCTCGGCCGTGGCCGAAACCAACCGTCACCCGTTCGACGTGGTCGAAGGCGAATCGGAAATCGTGGCCGGCCACATGGTCGAATACTCGGGCATGGCCTTCGCGCTGTTCTTCCTGGGCGAATACGCCAACATGATCCTGCTGTCCTGCATGGCCTCGATCATGTTCCTGGGCGGCTGGACCGCTCCGATCGAAATCGCCCCGCTGACCTGGGTTCCGGGTTGGATCTGGCTTGGCCTGAAGACGTTCGTGGTGGTCTCGTTGTTCGTCTGGTTCCGCGCGTCGTTCCCGCGTTACCGCTACGACCAGATCATGCGTTTGGGTTGGAAGATCTTCATCCCGCTGACCGGCGTGTGGCTGGTCGTTGTGGCGATCTGGATGCAGACGCCCTGGAATATTTGGCGCTAAGCCGCCAGGCAGAGGCACGATATGGAAGCGATCAAGGATTTCTTCGGCAGCCTGATGCTGACCGAATTGCTCAAGGGCATGCGCCTGACGGGCAAGTATTTCTTCAAGCGCAAGGTTACCTTGCGCTACCCCCAGGAAAAGACGCCGATGTCGGCGCGTTTCCGTGGCCTGCACGCGCTGCGCCGTTATCCCAACGGCGAAGAGCGCTGCATTGCCTGCAAACTGTGCGAAGCGGTGTGCCCGGCGATGGCCATCACCATCGAATCGGACCAGCGCGAGGACGGCACCCGCCGCACCACGCGCTACGACATCGACCTGACGAAGTGCATTTTCTGCGGCTTCTGTGAGGAAAGCTGCCCCGTGGACTCGATCGTGGAAACGCACATCCACGAATACCACGGTGAAAAGCGCGGCGACCTGTACTTCACCAAAGACATGCTGCTCGCCGTGGGCGACCGCTACGAAGCCGACATCGCCCGCCGCCGGGCCGAAGACGCTCCCTACCGTTGAGCCCAGGGTCCTGATCCATGACTTTTACCACTGTCCTTTTCTACCTGCTGGCCGCCGTGCTGGTGATCGCGGCGTTCCGCGTGATCACCGCGCGCAGCCCGGTCACCGCCGTCATGCACCTGATCCTGGCCTTCGCCAACGCGGCGATGCTGTGGATGCTGCTGGGCGCCGAGTTCCTGGCGCTGCTGCTGGTGCTGGTGTATGTGGGCGCCGTGATGGTGCTCTTCCTCTTCGTGGTCATGATGCTGGACATCCGCATCGACGCCCTGCGCGGCGGCCTGAAGACCTACCTGCCGCTGGGCCTGGTCATCGGCCTGGTCATGGTCGTCGAGATGGCCTTCGTGCTGGGTTCGACCTGGTATGGCGCGGGCCCGCAGGCGCCTGTCGCCGGCGACTACAACAACGCCCGCGCGCTGGGCGAGCTGATGTATACGCAGTACGTCTACGCCATTGAAGTCGGCGCCGCGCTGCTGCTGGTCGGCATGGTCGCCGCCATCGCGCTGACCCTGCGTCGCCGCCGCGACGTCAAGTACAACGACCCCGTCGCCGCCGTCCGGGTGCGCGCCAAGGACCGCTTCCGCCTGGTGAGCATGCCCGCCCAGAGCGAGCGCGCCCTGGCCAAGCAGAACGGCACGCAAGCCGACGCTGCCGCGCCGCAAGGAGAAAAACAATGACGCTGACGCTGGCCCACTACCTGATCCTCGGGGCGATCCTGTTCGCCATCGGCATCTTCGGCATCTTCCTGAACCGCCGCAACCTCATCATCCTGCTGATGTCCATCGAGCTGGTGCTCCTGGCCGTCAACATGAACTTCGTGGCGTTTTCCAGCTGGTTCGGCGACGCCGCCGGCCAGGTGTTCGTGTTCTTCATCCTGACCGTGGCCGCCGCCGAGGCGGCGATCGGCCTGGCCATCCTGGTGCTGCTGTTCCGCAACCTGAACACGATCAACGTTGACGAACTCGATCGCCTGAAGGGCTGACGGGGTATTGGAAGAATATGTCTAGCTCACCCAATCTCTACCTGCTCATCGCGCTGGCGCCGCTGGCCGGGGCAATCCTCGCGGGCCTGTTCGGCACCGGCTTTCTCGGCCGGCCGATCGGACGCCGCGCCTCGCACGTCATCACCATCCTGGGCGTGCTCATCTCCGCCATCGGTTCGGTGGTGGTGCTGGGCGACGTCCTCAACGGCCTGCGCTTCGACGGCGCGGTCTACACCTGGAGCCTGATCGGCCAGACCAAGCTGGAAATCGGCTTCCTGATCGATCCGCTGTCGGCCATGATGATGGTCGTGGTGACCTCGGTCTCGCTGATGGTGCACATCTACACCATCGGCTACATGGCCGACGATCCCGGCTACCAGCGCTTCTTCTCGTACATCTCGCTGTTCACGTTCTCCATGCTGATGCTGGTGATGTCGAACAACATGGTGCAGCTGTTCTTCGGCTGGGAAGCGGTGGGCCTGGTGTCGTACCTGCTGATCGGTTTCTGGTACACCCGTCCCACGGCGATCTTCGCCAACATGAAGGCGTTCCTGATCAACCGCGTCGGCGACTTCGGCTTCGTGCTGGGCATCGGCCTGCTGTTCGCCTACGCCGGTACCATGCACTACGGCGAAGTCTTCGCCCAGGCCGACAAGCTGGCCAAGCTGACGCTGCCCGGCTCGGACTGGATGCTGCTGACCGTGGCCTGCATCTGCCTGTTCATCGGCGCCATGGGCAAGTCGGCCCAGGTTCCGCTGCACGCCTGGCTGCCCGACTCGATGGAAGGCCCGACCCCGATCTCCGCGCTGATCCACGCCGCCACCATGGTGACGGCCGGCATCTTCATGGTCGCGCGCTTCTCGCCGCTGTTCGAGCTGTCCGACGTCGCGCTGTCCTTCATCATCGTGATCGGCGCCATCGGCGCGCTGTTCCTGGGCATCCTGGGCATCATCCAGAACGACATCAAGCGCGTGGTCGCGTACTCCACGCTGTCGCAGCTGGGCTACATGACCGTGGCGCTCGGCGCCTCGGCCTACTCGGTGGCGATCTTCCACCTGATGACCCACGCCTTCTTCAAGGCGCTGCTGTTCCTGGGCGCGGGCTCGGTCATCATCGGCATGCACCACGACCAGGACATCCGCAACATGGGCGGCCTGCGCAAGTACATGCCCATCACCTGGATCACCTTCCTCCTGGGCACGCTGGCCCTGGTCGGCACGCCGTTCTTCTCGGGCTTCTACTCGAAGGAACACATCATCGAAGCGGCAGGCGCCGCCAAGGTGTGGGGCGCGAGCTTCGCCTACTACGCGACGCTGATCGGCGTGTTCGTGACCTCGCTGTACTCGTTCCGCGTGTACTTCCTGGTCTTCCACGGCAAGGAACGCTTCGACACCAGCGGTCACGGTCATGGCCACGGCCACGACGATCATGGCCACGACGACCACGGCCATCATGGCGGCACGCCGCATGAGTCGCCCTGGGTTGTGACCCTGCCGCTGCTGCTGCTGGCGATCCCCTCGGTGCTGATCGGCGCCTGGGTCGTGGATCCCATGCTGTTCGGCAAGTTCTTCGACGGCGTGATCAAGGTCCTGCCGCAGCATCCGGCCATGCACGAGCTGCACGAAGAGTGGCACGGCTGGGTCGCCTTCGGCATGCACGCCTTCCAGACCCTGCCGTTCTGGCTGGTCGTGGCTGGCGCCGTCATCGCCTGGTACTGCTACCTGATCAACCCGAAGGTTCCGGCCGCGATCAAGTCCAGCCTGTCGGGCGTGAACAGGATCCTCGAGAACAAGTACTTCGTGGATTGGATCAACGAGCAGATCATCGCGCGCGGCGCGCGCTGCCTGGGCCGTGGCCTGTGGCAGACCGGTGACCGCGGCCTGATCGACGGCCTGCTGGTCAACGGCAGCGCCCGCGTCGTGGGCTGGGTCTCCGCGATCAGCCGCCACCTGCAGTCCGGCTTCATCTATCACTACGCGTTCGCGATGATCATCGGCATCATGGCGCTGGTGACTTTCTTTGTGCTGATTCCCCAATGATGGCAAGCGAGATGGCATCCAACACTTTCCCCTGGCTCACGCTTGCGATCTTCGTACCGATCGTATTCGGCCTGCTGGTGCTGGCGGTGGGCCGTGACGACCGTCCCGGGCTCACCCGCGGGCTGTCGCTGATCGGTTCGATCGCGGGCTTCCTCGTCACCATTCCGCTGTACACCGGCTTCAACACCAAGACGGCCGCGATGCAGTTCGTCGAGAAGACGTCCTGGATCGAAGCCTTCAACGTCAACTACCACCTGGGCGTGGACGGCATTTCGCTGTGGTTCGTGCTGCTGACGGCCTTCATCACCATCATCGTGGTGCTGGCGGGCTGGGAAGTCATCACCAGCCGCGTGGCGCAGTACATGGCCGCCTTCCTGATCCTGTCGGGCCTGATGGTGGGCGTGTTCGCGGCGCTGGACGGCATGCTGTTCTACGTGTTCTTCGAAGCCACGCTGATCCCGATGTACATCATCGTGGGCGTGTGGGGCGGACCGAACCGGGTCTACGCGGCCTTCAAGTTCTTCCTCTACACGCTGATGGGCTCGCTGCTGACGCTGGTGGCCTTCATCTACCTGTGGAACGCCTCGGGCGGCTCGTTCGATATCCTGTCCTGGCACCAGCTCAAGCTTGGCCAGACGCCGCAGATCCTGATCTTCGTGGCGCTGCTGGCGGCCTTCGCCGTCAAGGTGCCGATGTGGCCGGTGCACACCTGGCTGCCGGACGCCCACGTCGAGGCGCCCACGGGCGGCTCCATCGTGCTGGCCGCGATCATGCTGAAGCTGGGCGCCTACGGCTTCCTGCGCTTCTCGCTGCCGATCGCCCCTGACGCCTCGCACAGCCTGGCCGGCCTGATGATCGCGCTGTCGCTGATCGCCGTGATCTACATCGGCCTGGTCGCCATCGTCCAGGACGACATGAAGAAGCTGGTGGCCTATTCGTCGGTGGCCCACATGGGCTTCGTGACGCTGGGCTTCTTCATCTTCAACACGGCCGGCATCGAAGGCGCCATCGTGCAGATGATCTCGCACGGCTTCGTCTCGGGCGCCATGTTCATGTGTATCGGCGTGCTGTATGACCGCATGCACTCGCGCCGCATCGCCGACTACGGCGGCGTGGTCAACGTGATGCCGCGCTTCGCCACGTTCTTCATCCTGTTCTCGATGGCCAACAGCGGCCTGCCGGCCACCAGCGGTTTCGTCGGCGAGTTCATGGTGATCATGGGCGCGGTCGAGCACAACTTCTGGATCGGCCTGCTGGCGGCCACCGCCCTGATCCTGGGCGCTTCGTACTCGTTGTGGATGGTCAAGCGCGTGGTGCTGGGCGACGTCGCCAACGATCACGTGCGCGAGCTGACCGATATCAACCGTCGCGAATTCCTGATTCTTGGCGTGATGGCGATCGCCGTGTTGTACATGGGGATCTATCCCAAGCCCTTTACCGACGTGATGCACGTGTCGGTCGAGGCCCTGCTGCAACACGTTGGCGTCTCGAAACTGTAAGACAAGACAATGATGCAATCCCAAATCGATTTCGCCCTGGCGACACCGGAAATCCTGCTGCTGGTTTTCGGCCTGGCCATCCTGCTCGTCGACGCGGTGAGCAATCACCCCGAGCGCAAGCCGACGTTCTGGCTGACCATGCTGGCGCTGGGCGTGTTGACCGTCGTGTCCGCCATGCAATGGAGCGCCGGCGTCAAGGGCAAGACCTTCAATGGCCTGTACGTCACCGACGAACTGTCGCATCTGCTGAAGATCGCGTCCTATGTGGCCGTGGCCGTCACGCTGGTCTATGGCCGCGTCTACGCCCAGGTCCGCGACATGCTCAAGGGCGGTGAACTCTACGTCCTGACGCTGTTTGCGCTGCTGGGCCAGATGGTCATGATTTCCTCCGGGAACCTGATCTCCATCTACCTCGGCCTGGAACTGATGTCGCTGGCCCTGTACGCGCTGATCGCGCTGCGCCGCGACAACGTCGTCGCCACCGAAGCCGCCATGAAGTACTTCGTGCTGGGCGCGCTGGCCTCGGGCTTCCTGCTGTACGGTATGTCCATGGTCTACGGCGCCACCGGCCACCTGGACCTGGCCGAAGTCGCCAAGGTCGTCGCCGCCGGCAAGGCCGAGAAGATGGCGCTGGTGTTCGGCATCGTGTTCCTGGTGTCGGGCCTGGCGTTCAAGCTGGGCGCCGTGCCGTTCCACATGTGGGTGCCGGACGTGTACCAGGGTTCGCCCACGGCCGTCACGCTGATCCTGGGCGGCGCGCCCAAGCTGGCCGCCTTCGCGATCACGCTGCGCCTGCTGGTCGACGGCCTGCACGGCCTGGCCGCCGACTGGCAGCCGATGCTGATGATCCTGGCGGTGCTGTCGCTGGCCATCGGCAACCTGACCGCCATCGCGCAGACCAACTTCAAGCGCATGCTGGCCTACTCGACCATCTCGCACATGGGCTTCGTGCTGCTGGGCCTGATGTCGGGCACGGTCGCCGGCAAGCCGGACGCGTCGGCCGCCGCCTACGGCGCCTCGCTGTTCTACATGCTGACCTACGTGCTGACCACGCTGGCCAGCTTCGGCATCGTGCTGCTGCTGTCGCGCCAGGGTTTCGAGTGCGAGCACATCGACGACCTGAAGGGCCTGAACCGCCGCAGCCCGTGGCATGCCGCCATCGTGCTGCTGCTGATGTTCTCGCTGGCCGGCATCCCGCCGCTGGTGGGCTTCTATGCCAAGCTGGCCGTGCTGCAGGCGCTGGTGGGCGCGGGCCACGTCACGCTGGCCGTGATCGCCGTGGTGTTCTCGCTGATCGGCGCGTTCTACTACCTGCGCGTGGTCAAGGTCGTGTACTTCGACGAGCCGGCGGCTGACGCCGCCCCGATGGTCGCTTCCGCCGGCCAACGCGCGGTGCTGTCGGTGAACGGCCTGTTGATCCTGGTGCTGGGCATCCTGCCCGGCGGCCTGATGGCGCTGAGCGTCCAGGCCATCCGCAGCTCGTTGAACCTGCTGTAAGCGGACGGACCGGATGAACCAGACCCTGGCGGTATGGCTCCTGATCGCGCTGGCCCTGGTCAGCGCGAACCTGCCTTTCCTGACGGAGCGCGTGTTCGCCGTGCTGCCCTGGAAGCAGGCGGGGCAGGCCGCAGTCAAGCCGTTCTGGCTGCGTCTGGTGGAAGTGCTGGTGTTCTACCTGGTCGTGGGCGCGCTGGGTTTCGCCTTCGAGTCCACGCTGGGCAACCGTTTCTCCCAGACCTGGGAGTTCTACGCCATCACGCTGAGCCTGTTCCTGGTGCTGGCTTATCCGGGGTTTGTGTACCGGTATCTGTTCAAGCGGCATCCCAGGCTGCGCAGCTAGTGAATCCCCTTGCCTAGCGGTTCCCGCCGACGAAAGACGCCCTACGGGGCGTTTTTTGTTATGGGCGGTGTGATGGGCTGCCCGCCTTCGCGAAGCCGCCTGCGGCAGCCGTGGCGGCATTTCTGATCATTCAATCTTCAGTCAGGAACGGATGGCTCCGAGAGGATGAGCGAGGGTGTGTCATAAGCCTCTATATATGACGAAGAGACGCCGATTCTTGTTGTTTTTTCGTCCTGTGAGCCGGTAAATATTCAATTTTCAGCGAACGTTCAGCTTTGAAGTTCACAATCGCAACCCATCGAAAAACAAGAATCGTTGTTATTCATATTCTGGAGAAGCCTTGTGAAGCCCGAAGACTCCTTTGCCGTCACGTCGCTCAGCGGCTCGCTGGCGGCAGTGCTGGCGACCCCCGCGCTGTTCCTGACGGCCGGCGCGCACGCGCAGTCGTCGGGCCAGGGCGCGACGCAGCTGGCGCCTGTCCAGGTGCAAGGCGAAGCCTATACGCCCTATGACGTCAAGGAATCGGGTTCCAAGAAGTTCACCGCGCCGCTGCTGGACACGCCCAAGTCGGTGCAGGTGATTCCCCAGGAAGTCATCCAGAACCAGGCGGCGTCCTCGCTGACCGATGTGCTGCGCAATTCGCCCGGCATCACCTTCGGCGCGGGCGAGGGCGGCAATCCGCTGGGCGACCGGCCGATCATCCGAGGCTATGACGCCCAGGCCAGCACCTATGTGGACGGCATGCGCGACATCGGCGCGACGTCGCGCGAAGTCTTCAACCTGGAGCAGGTCGAAGTGGTCAAGGGCTCGGACGGCGCCTTCGGCGGCCGTGGCGGCGCCGGCGGCAGCGTCAACCTGATCAGCAAGACGGCCAAGGCGGAAGACTTCACCGCCGCCAGCCTGGGCATCGGCACTGACAGCTACTATCGCGGCACCATAGACAGCAACTGGCAGCTGGGCGAGAAGACGGCGTTCCGCCTGAACGCCATGTACCACGATGCCGATGTGGCCGGCCGCGACATGGTCAACAACAGCCGCTGGGGCGTGGCGCCCACGATCACGTTCGGCCTGAACTCGCCGACCCGCGTGACCCTGAGCTACTACCATATGCAGACGGACGACCTGCCGGACAGCGGCATTCCGTATGCCTATCCGAGCACCAAGGTCAAGCGCGACGGCAGCTACATGGGCGTGAGCCGGACGGGCCCCGCCGATGTCAACCGCAAGAACTTCTACGGCCTGGCCAGCGACTACCGCAAGACCACGTCCGACATGGGCACGATCGGCATCGAGCACGATTTCTCGGATCGCCTGACGCTGCGCAACATGACGCGCTACACCTACTCCACGCAGAAATACGTGTGGACCCAGCCGGACGACAGCCAGGGCAACGTGCTGAACGGCCGCGTCTGGCGTCGCGCCAACACCCGTGACAGCCGCGTCGACAGCCTTGCCAACCAGACCGAGCTGGTGGGCAAGTTCGACACCGGCTCGTTCAAGCATAGCTTCAACGTCGGCCTGGAAGTGTCGAAGGAAGAGGGCAAGAAGGATTCGATCGCCGTGAATCGGGGCACGGGCTCCGGCAAGGACAATGCCTGCAACTTCCTTGGCGCCGCGTCCAAGTACAACTGCACCAGCCTGTACGATCCCGATCCGCATGATCCCTGGGTCAATACCCTGGACGGTGAACGCGTAGGCCAGCCGACTCGTTCGCGCACGATTTCGAAGTCGCTCTACGCCTTCGACACGGTGGAACTGTCGCCGCAGTGGCTCGTGAACGGCGGCCTGCGCCTGGATCGCTACGAGACCAAGTTCACCAACACGCCCGCCAACAACTACACCGTGATCAAGCGCAATGACACGCTGTGGAACTACCAGCTGGGCCTGGTGTACAAGCCGGCGGATAATGGCAGCATCTATGTGTCGTATGCCACCTCGTCCACGCCGTCGAACAGCGACTCGGGCGAAGGCGCGGGCAATGGCCTGGCTCCTGGACGCGGCGGCGCCGGCGCGAATGCGGCCGACATGGCTCCCGAAAAGAACAAGACCTACGAACTCGGCACCAAGTGGGAAGTGCTGGATCGCCGCATGACGCTGACGGCCGCGGTGTTTCGCACCGAGACCACCAACGCGCGCCTGACCCTGCCGGACAACACCTACGCGATGGCCGGCAAGAAGCAGGTCGACGGCTTCGAACTCGGCTTCTCGGGCAGCATTACGCCGGCCTGGCAGGTCTTCGGCGGCTACACCTTCCTGAAGAGCAAGATCAAGGACGACGGCGTCGCCACGGACAAGGGCAACGACTTCCCCAACACGCCGCGCAACGCCTTCAACATCTGGAGCACCTACGCGGTGACGCCGGACTTCACGGTCGGCGGCGGCGCCTATTACGTGGACAAGCAGTACGGCAACACGGCCAACACGGCCTACATCCCGTCGTACTGGCGCTTCGACGCGATGGCCGGCTACCGCTTCAACAAGAACTGGAACATGCAGCTGAACGTGTTCAACCTGTTCGACAAGACGTACTACGACAAGGCTTACGCCGCACACTACGTCAGCGTCGCGCCGGGCCGCTCGGCAATCCTGAGCGTGAACATGCGCTACTGATCCGGGTCTGTCCCGGCAAGCAAAAAGCCACCGTAAGGTGGCTTTTTGCTTTGCGGCGTTGGGAACAGGCCGCGAGCGCGGATGGCTGTTTCCGTGCTCAGCTCTCGAACCAGTTCAGCACGCCATCCAGCCCCGACACGTTCAGCGCATAGCGCGTCTGCTCGCGCACCAGCGGCTTGGCGTGATAGGCCACCGGGAAGCCGGCCGCGCCCAGCATCTTCAGGTCATTGGCGCCGTCGCCCATGGCGATGGTCTGTTCCTTGGTGGCGTCGTGCTGGCGCGCGAACTCGCGCAGGTAGACGGCCTTGGCGTCGGCGTCCAGGATGTCGCCCAGCACGCGGCCGGTCAGCACGCCATTGTCGATCTCCAGCGTGTTGGCGTGCGCGCTGTCCAGCTTCAGGCGCTCGCGCAGCCGGTCGGTGAAGAAGGTGAAGCCGCCCGACACCAGCAGCACCTTGATGCCGGCGGCCTGCGCGGTGCCGATCAGCCGTTCGGCGCCCGGATTCAGCCGCAGCTTTTCCGCGTAGACCTGTTCCAGCGCCTCGGCCGGCACGCCCTTGAGCAGCGCGACGCGGCGGCGCAGGCTTTCGGAGAAGTCCTTGATCTCGCCGCGCATGGCGGCTTCGGTGATTTCCGACACCTTGTCCTTGACGCCCGCCACGCCGGCGATCTCGTCGATGCACTCGATGTTGATCAGCGTGGAGTCCATGTCCATGGCCAGCACCTTGCAGCTGGACAGTTTCAGGCCGGCGGGCAGGAAGGCGGCATCGATGCCCTTGCTTTCCCCCCAGGCGCGGACCTCGGCGCGGGTGGCGTCGTCGTGCTGCACGTCGAGCAGGCGGGCGGCGGTGGCGCTGATGCGGGCCACGCCCTGGGCCTGGGCCAGCGCGGCCAGCTGCTCCGCCTGGTCGACGGTCAGGGCAGGGGATTGGACGACGAGGTGATGAGTAGTCATAAGTTTGCGAATAAGGATCGGTGGCGTCTGCGCGCGGCGTAGCGGCAGCTTACTTCAGCGCGCGCAGCACCGCACGCACGGCGTCGGCGCGCGCCGGGATCTGCTGCGCCTTGATCTCGACGCGCAGCTTGTCCTGGCCCGCCAGCTTGATGTGGCGCTGGCGTTGGACCAGCTCGATGATGCGGGCGGGATCCACCGGCGTCTTGGGGCCGAACTGCAGCAGCGCCTGCGTCTCGCTGGCATCGATCTTGACGATGCCCAGCGGCTGCGCCGCCAGCCGCAGGCGGTGCGTGGTCAGCAGGGTCTGCGCCGCGTCCGGCAGCTTGCCGAAGCGGTCGATCAGCTCTTCCTGGATCTGGATCAGGTCGTCTTCGTCGGCCGCGTGCGCCAGGCGCTTGTAGATGGCCAGGCGCGCGTGCACGTCGGCGCAATAGTCCGAGGGCAGCAGGGCGGGCGCGTGCAGATTGACCTCGCAGGCCAGGTTGAAGGGCGCGTCCAGGTCCGGTTCCTCGCCCGCGCGCAGCGCGCGCACGGCCTCGTTGAGCATCTCGTTGTACATGGAGAAGCCCACTTCCTGGATGTTGCCGGACTGCGAATCGCCCAGCACCTCGCCGGTGCCGCGGATCTCCAGGTCGTGCATGGCCAGGTAGAAGCCCGAGCCCAGCTCTTCCATGGCCTGAATCGCTTCCAGGCGCTTCTTGGCATTGCTGGTGATGGCGTCCTCGCCGGGCGTCAACAGATAGGCGTAGGCCTGGTGGTGCGAACGGCCCACGCGGCCACGCAGCTGGTGCAGCTGGGCCAGGCCGAAGCGGTCGGCGCGGTGGATCACGATGGTGTTGGCGCTGGGCACGTCGATGCCGGTCTCGATGATGGTCGTGCACAGCAGCACGTTGTAGCGCTGCTGGTAGAAGCCCTTCATCACCTGCTCCAGCTCGCGCTCGGGCATCTGGCCATGGGCCACGGCGATGCGGGCCTCGGGCACCAGCTCTTCCAGCCGCGCGCGGCGGTTGTGGATGGTCTCGACCTCGTTGTGCAGGAAGTAGCACTGGCCGCCGCGCTTGAGTTCGCGCAAGAGCGCCTCGCGCAGCGTGCTGCCATCCTCGCGCCGCACGAAGGTCTTGATGGCCAGGCGCTTCTGCGGCGCGGTGGCGATCACGGAGAAATCGCGGATGCCTTCCAGCGACATGCCCAGCGTGCGCGGGATCGGCGTGGCGGTCAGCGTCAGCACGTCGACTTCGGCGCGCAGCGCCTTCAGCGCTTCCTTCTGGCGCACGCCGAAGCGGTGTTCCTCGTCGATGATGACCAGGCCCAGGCGCTTGAACTTCACGTCCTTGGACAGGATCTTGTGGGTGCCGATGACGATGTCCACGCGGCCGTCGTTGATGCCCTCGATGGCCGTGGCGACTTCCTTGGCCGAGCGGAAGCGCGACAGTTCCACCACGCGCACCGGCCAGTCGGCGAAGCGGTCCGAGAAGGTCTGGGCGTGCTGTTCGGCCAGCAGCGTGGTCGGGCACAGCAGGGCGACCTGCTTGCCGTTGGCCACGGCCAGGAAGGCGGCGCGCAGCGCCACTTCGGTCTTGCCGAAGCCCACGTCGCCGCAGACCAGCCGGTCCATGGGCCGGCCCGAGGTCATGTCGGCGATCACCGCCTGGATGGCGGCGGCCTGGTCGGCGGTTTCCTCGAAACCGAAGCCCTCGGCGAAGGCCTCATAGTCGTTGAGCGGCAGCTTGAAGGCATAGCCTTCGCGCGCGGCGCGCTGCGCGTACAGGGCCAGCAGCTCGGCGGCGGTGTCGCGCACCTGCCTGGCGGCCTTGCGGCGGGCCTTGTCCCACTGGCCGGAGCCCAGCTGGTGCAGCGGCGCGGCCTCGGGATCGGCGCCGCTGTAGCGGGCGATCACGTGCAGCTGCGACACCGGCACGTACAGCGTGCTGCCGTTGGCGTACTCGAGATGCAGGAACTCCATCTCGCCTTCGCCCATGTCCATGTTGACCAGGCCGTGATAGCGGCCGATGCCGTGCTGGGCGTGCACCACCGGATCGCCGGCGCGCAGCTCGGACAGGTCGCGCACCATGGCTTCGACGTTGCTGGCGCGCTCCTGGTCGCGCTTGCCGCGCCGTCCCGTCGTGGCCAGCCCGGGGTACAGATCGTTCTCGGTCAGGAAGGCCAGGCCGGCGCCGGGCAGGCCGAAGCCCGCGGACAGCGGCGCGGCGGCGATGCCGAAGTGCGCGTCCGAGGACAGGAAGGCCTCGATGCTGTCGGGCTGGGCGTCGGGCGTGACGCCGAACTCGTTGAGCATCTGCACCAGCGTCTCGCGGCGGCCGGCGGAATCGGCGCACAGCAGCAGGCGGCTCTGGCGTCCCTGGACCAGCGCGCGCAGCTTGGCGACCGGATCCTCGGCGCGGCGCGCCACGCT
This sequence comes from Achromobacter sp. 1011791174, assembly GCF_059760925.1. NCBI lineage: Bacteria > Pseudomonadati > Pseudomonadota > Betaproteobacteria > Burkholderiales > Alcaligenaceae > Achromobacter > Achromobacter sp. 1011791174. Next base: position 19,995 of record NZ_JCBANH010000033.1, on the reverse strand, counting down.
GACGTCGGGCGCGGCGCGGAAATCGGGATGCGGCTGGCCGGCGGTGAGCGCCAGGCGGCGGAAATCCTTCAGCTTGCCGTGCAGCGTTTCAGGGTCCAGGAACAGCGCCGACGGCGGCAGCACCGGGCGCTCGCGGTCGCTCTTGAGAAAGCCGTACCGGCTGGCCGTATCCTGGCCGAAGCGCTGCATGGCGTCGTCGATGTCGCCCACGGTGACGGTGACCGTGTCGTCGGCCAGATAGTCGAACAGCGTCGCGGTCTCGTCGAAGAACAGCGGCAGGTAGTATTCGACGCCGGCGAAGGGAATGCCGTTGCCGATGTCCTTGTAGGGCAGGGCGCGCGAGGGATCGCCTTCGAACACCTCGCGAAAGCGCGCGCGGAAGCGGTTGCGGGCGTCCTCATCCATGGGGAACTCGCGGCCCGGCAACAGGCGCACCTCGCCCACCGGATACAGGCTGCGCTGGGTATCGACGTCGAAGCTGCGGATGGTCTCGATCTCGTCGTCGAACAGGTCCAGCCGGTACGGCAGGACCGAGCCCATCGGAAACAGGTCGATCAGCCCGCCGCGCAGGCAGAACTCGCCGGGCGCGGTGACCTGGGTGACGTGGTTGTAGTTCGCCAGCGTCAGCTGCGCGCGCAGCGCGGCCTCGTCCAGCCGGTCCTTCTGCTTGAACGAGAAGGTGTAGGCGGCCAGGAAGGAGGGCGGCGCGAGCCGGTACAGGGCGGTGGTGACCGGCACCGTCAGCACGTCCACGGACTTCGTCATCAGCGCGTGCAGCGTGTGCAGGCGCTCGGAGATCAGGTCCTGGTGCGGCGAGAAGGCGTCATACGGCAACGTTTCCCAGTCGGGCAGCTGGCGCACCGACAGGTTGGGCGCGAACAGCTGGATTTCCTCCGCCAGACGCTGCGCCTCCAGCGGCTCGGCCGTCAGGATGACCAGCGGGCCGCCGGCCTGGCGCGCCAGGTCGGCCAGCAGCCAGGCGTCGCCCGAGCCGGGCGGGCGCGGCTGCGCATAGCGTGCGCCGGTCTTCAGTGCGGATAGCGTAGTGGCGGTCGCGGGCACGGGCGGCGCCGCCGTGGCGGAGGTAGGGGAGGCGGGCATCTGGCTGGAAGCGGACATCAGGCGGAAGATTATAAAATCTTCGCACCATGTCTGACTCAATCATCGCCATCGTGCCCGCCGCGGGCGTCGGCGCCCGCGCCAGCCGGCCCGGGCAGGACGCCGTGCCCAAGCAATACCGGCCGCTGGGCGGCCAGCCCATGCTGCGGCTGGCGGTCAGCGCCCTGCTCGCCGACGCGCGCATCGCCCAGGTGCGCGTGGCGGTGACGCCCGGCGACGGCTGGGTCGACGACGCGCTGACGGGGCTGCCACGCACCGTGTGGCGCGCCTGCGGCGGCGCCACGCGTGCCGATACGGTGGCCGGCGCGCTGGCCGACAGCGGCGCGGCCGACGATACCTGGGTGCTGGTGCATGACGCGGCACGGCCTGGTCTGCCGGCCGAGGCGCTGGCGCGACTGATCGATGCCTGCCTGGAAGATCCGGTGGGCGGCCTGCTGGCCCTGCCGGTGGCGGACACGGTCAAGGGCGGCCACGAGCGCGTCGAGCGCACGCTGGACCGCAGCGGCCTGTGGCTGGCCCAGACGCCGCAGATGTTCCGCGCCGGCGCGCTGCGCGACGCCCTGACGGCGGCGGCGGTGGCGGGCGTGGCGGTGACCGACGAGGCGGCGGCCATCGAGGCCGCGGGCTATGCGCCCAGGCTGGTGCCGGGTTCCCTGCGCAATTTCAAGGTGACCTGGCCGGACGATTTCGAACTGATGGAAAAATGGTTATGAGCATTCCTTTCCGCGTCGGCCAGGGCTTCGACGTGCATGCGCTGGTCGAAGGCAGGCCCCTCATCATCGGCGGCGTGACGATCCCGCACACGCACGGCCTGCTGGGGCATTCCGACGCCGACGTGCTGCTGCACGCCGTGACCGATGCGCTGCTGGGCGCGGCCGGGCTGGGCGACATCGGCCGGCACTTCCCGGACACCGATCCGGCTTTCAAGGGCGCCGACAGCCGCAAGCTGCTGCGCGAGGCCATGGCGCGCGTGCGCCAGGCCGGCTGGACGCCGGTGAACATCGACGCCACCGTGCACGCGCAGGCGCCGAAGATCGGCCCGCACGCCGCGGCCATGGTGGCGAACATCGCGGCCGATACGGGCCTGGCCGTTACCGAGGTCAACATCAAGGCCAAGACCAACGAGGGCCTGGGCTATCTGGGCCGCAAGGAAGGCATCGCGGCGACGGTCGTGGCGCTGCTGGCGCGCGCGGATTCCCCGGCATAGCGGCACACGCGACAAGCGACATTCGCAACGGTTCCCGCGCTTCGTTGGTTTTGATACATCTTTAACAAATGAATAAGCGGGTCGCATCAATCTGGAATATTCTGCGCTACTCAAATTTGACTACTTAGAGACTCCGGATGCGTCTACGCGGCATCGCTCTGCTTTCCATCGTGGGCGCTTTCAGCACGCCCGCCCTTGCCCAATACCAGCAGCAGCTCGGCCCGTTGGCCGGCGCGGTCCAGCAGCAGATGCTGCAAGGCTGGACCGCTGGCGTGGAGGATGGCTGGTTCACGCTGCGCAACACTTCGACGCCGGGCAGCGAACAGACGCTGTACATGAACGTCGGGCCGGCGCCGGAGTCTGGCCGAGTGACCGACGTGAATGTGGTGGTCAAGTCGCCGAATCCCAAGGCTTCGATCGGCGTGGTGCTGAACAACCGCGCCAACAAGAGCCTGTGCCTGCTTGAACTGACGGCCGACAAGAACACGCTCCTGTTCTGCCTGCAGGGCGACAAGCGCCGCGACATCGCCTCTGTGCCGAATGTGGCCAAGCTGGATGGCTCCGACCGCATCCGCGTGGTCGAGCTGCCCGGCGCGGCGCGCTTCATCGTCAACGGCCAGAAGATCGGCGACGTCAGGGATGAACCCGCGACCGGTTCGCAGATCGGCATCATGGCCTATGACGTCGGCACCTTCGGCATCGCCGACTTCGCCGTCACGGAAGGACAAGCCGACGCCAAGCCGGCGCCGGCCGCGGGCGGCCTGCCCGCGCGCGGTGGTGGCGGTGGGAGCGGCGGCAGCGGCGGTGGCGGCGCGGCGGGCAACCCGCCCAGGCAGCAAGGCGGCGCCGATTCGCCCTTGCGGGGCGAGGGCCCGTATCCGCGCTTCGGCGGCGACAACATGCGCATCGTGTCGGTGTACGTCGGCATCATGCGCAGCATCTTCCTGCACGAGTTCGGTCACGCGCTGATCGGCGAACTGGAGCTGCCCTCGACCGGCGCCGAAGAGGACGCGGTCGACATCTATGCTGCGCTGAAGATCGTCGAGCCGACCATGTACCCGTCGGACAATCAGGAAGTGAACACCATGGTCAAGGAGGGCGCGATCTACGCCGCCTTGCAGTGGTACTACAGCGGCAAGCTGGCCGAGAACCGCGGCGCATCGTCCGGTTCGGCCTGGCAGGATGAGCACACGGGCGACCTGAAGCGCTTTCGCAACATGCTGTGCATCATGTACGGCGGCAACCCCGGCGTGTTCGAGTCCGTGACCAAGAGCGTCGGCCTGGAGGATCGCACCAAGGCGCGTTGCGCGGACGAGTTCAACAAGCAGAACCGCGCCTGGCACAAGATCCTGGCGCCGCATACCCGCGTGGGCACCTGGTCGCCCGAGGGCCTGCAGCCGGCCAACGCGCCGGGCGCGCCCGTGAACGTGGTGTTCGAGCCGTCGCGTCGCAAGATCGGCAACCTGTTCGCCGAGGCGCTGTCCCAGCCGATCGGCGACAACATCAAGTCGCTGGGTCAGACCTATGTGCTGCCGCGGCCGGTGAATGTGGTCTTCAAGGACTGCGGCAAGCTGAACGCCTGGTACAGCCCGCGCGAAGGCTCGATCACGATGTGCTACGAGCTGATCGAGAACATCGCGGTGATGATTTCCGACATCGAGATGGGCACCGTCAACGGCGAGGTCGTGCCCAACAAGGGCGGCTCGGCGCCGGGCGCGCCGCAGCGGCAGCCGGGGCAGGGGCAGGGCCAAGGTCAAGGCCAAGGTCAAGGTCAGGTTCAGGGCCAGCCGCCGGGTTCCATCGATGAACTCAAGGACATGGGCGTGCCGCCCACGACCATGCTGTTCACGGCGCCCTACAAGGGACCGACGCCCAACAAGATCTACCGCGCGCAGATCATCACCACCGGGGATCTGGTGTCGCTCTTGAAGAAGGACAAGAACCTCATCCTCGTCGACACCAGTGGCTTGAAGGACACCTTGCCCATCGGCTATTCGCTGCCCGACGCCGGTTCGGACGGCAGCGTGACGGACGGCCTGCAAGCCGATCTGGATGCCTGGCTGATGAAGAAGACCGGCGGCAAGCGCGACCAGCCCATCGTGTTCCTGGGCGCGGGCATGAATGACCGCTCGTCCTACAACGCGGCGCTGCGCGCCGGCACGCTGGGCTGGACCGCCTACTGGTATCGCGGCGGCGTCGAGACCTGGGTGGCCTACGGCCTGCCGACCACCTCGACCATGCCGCCCAAGAACCAGTGATCCGTCGACGGCGCCGTGCAGCATCGGCGCACGCGCAACAAAAAACCCGCCAGCACAATGCAGGCGGGTTTTTTCTTGGCGGCAGCCCGGGCGCCGGCCAGCGCATGCCGGCGGGCGCTACGGCTTACTTGCCCTGAGCGGTCAGCGCCAGCGCGGCGGCGTTCACCACGGCGGCGATGCGGCCGGCGTCGCGCAGCTGCTCGGTCGACAGGCCGTCGTTCTTCAGGTTCTCGTAGTGCGACTGCACGCAGAAATGGCACTTGCCGATGATCGAGGCCACCAGCGCGAACAGCTCGAAGCGTTTTTTCTCCACGCCGCCGTGCGTGGCGTAGGCGTTCATGCGCAGTTGGGCCGGCAGGCTCTTGAGCTGGGCGTCGCCGCTCATTTCCACGTAGGGATACCAGGTGTTGTTCATGCCCATCAGCGCGGAAGCGGTCAGCGCCGCGTTGGCGTCGGTCTCGGACAGGCCGCTCTTGAAGGCTTCGACCAGCAGCGGGCTGCGCGCGGCATAGGCGGCCGACAGGGCGGCGCCCACGGCGTCTTCGGCCGGCAGGGTCGAACGGGCGATCACGGCGTCCAGATTCAGGCGGATGTCCTTGGCCCAATCCGGCAACTGTTCTTTGATGGTGGAGAGGAATTCCATAGTTTTTACCTATAATCTAGCGCAGTTAAAGCCCGGCAGGAGCTTGCGCGAGCAAACCCCTGGCCGGGCTGGAAATTACAGCGTGGCGCCGCCAACCGTACGGTTGCACGGGCACAGCTCGTCGGTTTGCAGACCGTCGAGCAGACGCAGAACTTCTTCCGGGTTACGGCCGACGTTCAGGTTGTTCACCGAAACGTGCTGGATCGTGTTGTCCGGGTCGACGATGAAGGTGGCGCGCAGGGCAACGCCAGCACCCTTTTCACGCACGCCCAGCTGGTCGATCAGGGCGCCGGTGGTGTCGCCGAACTGGTAGTGACCCAGCTTGTTCAGGTCCGGGTGCTCACGGCGCCAGGCCAGCTTGACGAATTCGTTGTCGCTCGAACCGCCCAGCAGGACGGCGTCGCGGTCTTCGAAATCCTTGGCCAGCTTGTTGAAGCCGACGATTTCGGTCGGGCACACGAACGTGAAGTCCTTCGGGTAGAAGTAAATCACCTTCCACTTGCCGGGGAAGGAGCTTTCGGTGATGTCTTCGAACGCGGACACGCCGTTTTCTTCATGCTGGTTGAAGCCGGGCTTGACGCCGGTAACCTTGAAGGGCTCGAGTTTGTCGCCAACAGTTTTCATGTTTACTCCTGGTGTTGTCGGTGGAATGAAGCCTGTGCCTCAAACCATGAATTCTACGCTATTGATTTTCACTGTCTAATTGATAATTCCTAAATTTGGCTTTGGGCAGCTCTATCCGCGCGGTCAAACCGCCCCCCTCGCGGGGGAGCATGCGCAGGGATCCACCCACATGCTTGAGCAGCCGCTCGACAATGGCCAAACCCAGGCCGGCGCCGCTGACGCCGGTGCGCGCCGCTTCGCCGCGCGAGAAGGGACGCAGCAGGCGCTCCACGTCCTCGGGCGCGATGCCCGGTCCGCGGTCGCATACCTCGATGGCGATGATGCCGCCCTCAGCTTGCAGTGTCATGACCAGATGCGCCATGCCGTCTTCTGAACGGCCGTAGCGACGGGCGTTCTCGATCAGGTTGCTGACGATGCGCTTGAGGTCCAGCGCGGTGATGCGCGCGCGCAGGCCGGGTTCCAGCGAGGCATCCAGTTCGCCGCCCAGCGAGGCGGTATGGCTGCGCTCGCGCTCGTAGAGTTCGGCCAGCACGGCGGAAATGTCCGTCGCCAGTTGGGGCAGGGTGCCCGCCGGGCGGGCGTATTCCATGAGCTGGCCGATGCTGTGGTCGATCTGGCCCAGGTCTTCGTCGATGGCCTGGCGCGCGTCTTCCGACACGCCGCTCAGCTCGATCTCCAGGCGCATGCGCGCCAGCGGAGTGCGCAGGTCATGGGAAATCCCCGCCAGCATCAGCTCTCGGTCGGCCTCGGCTTGGCGCAGGTCCTTGGCCATGCGGTTGAACGAGGCGTTCAGGTCGCGGATCTCGAGCGGCCCCTGCTCGGGCAGCGGCGCGGGCGTCTCGCCGCGCGACAGCACCTGGGCGGCGCGCGCCAGCCGCGACAGCGGCCGGTTCACGAAGCCCACGCTGACGGCCGCGCCCACCAGCGACAGCAGCAATGCGGTCGCGCCCCAGCCCAGCCATTCGATGCCGCCGGTCAGCCCGATCTGCTCGCGCTCGAACACCAGCCAGTACAGCTCTTTCTCGATCTGGAAGCTGACCCAGAAGCCCGGCACCTGGTTCACGCCCCAGGCGATCTGGGTCTCGGGACCGAAGCGCGTGCGGATGTGCTGCGCCACGCGCTGCCAGTAGTCGTCGTCGGGCAGGGCCTCGGCGTAGTCGGTGACCTCGCGCGGATAGACCTGGATGCCTTCATTGGTGGCCAGGTCGAGCAGGAGCTTGCTGCGTTCGCCGTCGTGGGAGTAGATCAGCGCGGTGCGCGTGATGTTGACGGCCGTGATCACCCGCTGCGCCATCTGGTTGGCGCGCGGGCCCAGCTCCATGCTGAAGAAGACTTGTAGCCACGCACCCAGGCTGACGAGCATCAGCGCGGCGAGCAACAGGAACGTGCGGCCGAATAGTCCCAGCCGCAGACGCGAGGTCAGGTTCCTGAAGGTTTTGCGCAAGCGGGGCACGAGGCTGCGCTCCTGCCCGGGGCGGGCTTGTCGATCAACTGCCACCGTCCGGAACGAACACGTATCCCAGGCCCCAGACGGTCTGGATGAATACGGGCTTGGACGGGTTCGGCTCGATCAGCTTGCGCAGGCGGGAAATCTGCACGTCCAGGCTGCGGTCGAAGGCTTCGTACTCGCGGCCGCGGGCCAGTTCCATCAGCTTGTCGCGCGACAGCGGAATCTTGGGATGGCGCGCGAACACCTTCAGCACGGAGAATTCGCCCGTGGTGATGGGCACCTGTTCCCCGTTGCGCGTCAGCGTGCGGGTGGACAGGTTCAGCACGTAGGGGCCGAAGGCGATGGATTCGTTTTCCTGGCTGGGGGCGCCGGGATGCTCCTCGGTGCCGCGGCGGCGCAGGATCGCGTTGATCCGGGCCAGCAGCTCGCGAGGATTGAACGGCTTGGACAGGTAGTCGTCCGCGCCCATCTCCAGGCCGACGATGCGGTCGATTTCTTCCGCCTTGGCCGTCAGCATGATGATGGGCGTGTTGTCATGGCCACCGCGCAGCCGGCGGCAGATGGACAGGCCATCTTCGCCGGGCAGCATCAGATCCAGCACGAGCAGGTCGAAATGCTCGCGTTGCCAGAGTTTGCCCATCTCTTTGGCGTCTTCGGCGACGAAGACGTTGAATCCCTGCTCGGACAAGTACCGGCGCAGCAGATCGCGCAAGCGCGGATCGTCGTCGACGACGAGGATTTTGCGGGTGGGGGTGGTGTTTTGAGTGTTCATGGCCGGAAATGTAACAGTGACAAGAACCAGCGGCTAGAGGGCGTTCACAAGATATTACACATTGCGAGCCCTGGTTGAAATCCCCCTTCTCGACGGGTCAAAGCCGTCTAATTTCGTACAATCTGCACCTATGGAACTAAACCTGCTGGCTCTGGAAACCTCGTCGTCGCGCTGCGGCGTCGCCCTGTTGCGCGCGGCCGACGGCCGGCTGGACGTCACCGTCCGTGAGCACGAAGGATCCCAGGAGCACGCCGAGCGGCTGCTGCCCATGGCCGGCGAACTGCTGGCCGAGGCGGGACTGGCCCCGGGCGCGCTGCACGCGGTGGCGTTCGGCCAGGGGCCGGGCGGGTTCACCGGCTTGCGGGTGGCCTGCGGCGTGGCCCAGGGCATGGCCCTGGGACTGGATATCCCGGTGCTGCCGGTGGTTTCGCATTTGGCGGTGGCCGCGCAGACCGGAGCCGCGCCGGGCCAGGCCGTGCTGGTGGCGCTGGACGCCCGCATGAATGAAGTCTATCTGGCCGTCTACCGGCGGGCAGGAACGGAAGGCGACGAGCCGGCTTCCTGGGAGACGCTCCAGGAGCCCATGCTGATCGCCGCCGCCGAAGTCGTGCCCTGGGCGCAACATCATCAGTCTGGCTGGCGCCTGGGCGCGCCGCTGTTGATCGCCGGTGATGCCTGGGACGCCTACGCGGCCGACATGGCGCCGCCGCCTGCCTGGCAGCGGGTCGACGTCCTGCGTCCGGAAGCCGCCAGCGTGGCCAGGCTGGCGCGGCAGGACTGGCTGCGCGGGCAGTCGGTGCCGGCCGAGCTGGCCGCGCCGCTCTATGTAAGAGACAAGGTCGCCTTCACCACCGCCGAGCGCATGCGCGGCGAAGGCGGCAACCCCAAGGCGCGCCGGGCCATCCCGGCGACGCCGCAACCGCTGACCGACGCCGATCTGGACGAGGTGGTCGCGCTGGAAGCCAACGTGCAGTCCTTCCCCTGGACGCGTGGCAATTTCTCCGATGCGCTGGCGGCCGGCTATGGCGCCTGGACCTTGCGCCAGGAAGGCAGGCTGGCGGGTTTCTGTATCCTCATGTTCGCGCCGGATGTCGCCCATCTGCTGGTGATCGCCGTGGCCAGGGACCTGCATCGGCAGGGGCTGGGCGGCGAGCTGATGCACTGGTGCGAGCAGCGCGCGCGCGAGCGCGGCCTGGAGGGCGTGCTGCTGGAAGTGCGGCCATCCAACGTCTCGGCCATCGCGTTCTATAAGAAGCATGGCTATCTGCAGATCGGCGTGCGCCGTGGCTATTACCCGGCGGACAAGGGCGGACGCGAGGACGCCCTGGTCATGCAAAAGCGTTTCGACGCGAACGGAGCCTGAGCATGAATGCCGTCCGGTCGCCCGAAGACATCATGCCCGCCATCCCGCCGGCCGGCGCCGCCGCGCCGCGCGTGAACCCGTTGCAGCGCATCTGGCTGCGCGAGATCGGCATGGAGAAGTTGTGGCTCAAGCCCGCGCCTGTCGCCCGCCAGGTTGATACACAAGTCATTGATTTTAAAAAGGAAGCGTCCATCCGTCCGGCTCAGGTCGAACGTTCGGACCCGGCCTCGCCGGTCGCGCTGCCCGTTGCAGCGGCGCCGCAGGCGCAGGCCGCGCCCGGGCCGGACGCGCCGGCACGCGTCGCCCCGGCCGTGCGCAGCGGCCCGCCGCCCAAGCCGGTCGCCAGGCAGGAGCCGGAAGTCGCCGAGGCCCCGGTCATTCCCGTCGCCGAGCGCGTGCGCAACGCCACCCTGGACGAACTGCGCGAGCAGGTCGTGTCCTGCACCGCCTGCGGCCTGTGCCAGGGACGCCGCCACGCGGTCTTCGGCCATGGCGGCCAGCCGGCGCGCTGGCTGGTGGTGGGCGAGGCGCCGGGCGAACAGGAAGACCGCCAGGGCCAGCCCTTCGTCGGCCGTTCGGGCCAGCTGCTCGACGCCATGCTGTCGGCCGTGGGCATGAGCCGCGAGCGCGACGTGTTCATCGCCAACGTGATCAAGTGCCGCCCGCCCGGCAACCGCAATCCCAAGCCCGAGGAAATCGCCGCCTGCAGCCCCTACCTGATGCGCCAGATCGAGCTGCTCAAGCCCGAGCGCATCCTGGTGCTGGGCCGCTTCGCCGCCCAGACGCTGCTGGGCACCGAGGCCACCATCGGCAGCCTGCGCGGCCGTGTGCACCAGCTCAAGACCGACGCCGGCCCGCAAATCCCCGTGATCGTCAGCTACCACCCCGCCTACCTGCTGCGCAGCCCGGTGGAAAAGTCCCGCGCCTGGCAAGACCTGAAGCTGGCCGCCAGCCTGAACTGATGCGCGCATCCACGCGCCGTCTGATTTCTGCGATTGAGTCTGAGCGCACGGCGCGCCGCCATCATGCGCGCCCAATGGGCGCTGCCGCGCTGAAGCGCCAGAGCTGGCCAGTATGCGTGACAGGGCCGCCCGAAAGACACGCACGGCCATCCGACACTGCCGCCCCAATCAAGGCCGCGCGGAGCCGGCTCTGCCGGTCCGCAGCGGCGCCCCCTTGAGGGGGAAGCGCCAGAGGCGCTTCGGGGGTGGGTTACTCCCCCAGGGCCCGGCCGTGACCTTCCTGGCCGATCTGTTCCTGCAGCTCAGGATTGGCCTGCAGGTTGCGCTTGCACCAGCGCATGAAGACCACCATCAGCACGGCGACCACGGTGCCGAACATCACGATGATGATGTTGATCGGCAGTTGCAGCCACAGCAGCAGCGTGTACATGGCGACCATGAGCAGGATGTTGAGCTGCTCGTTGAAGTTCTGCACGGCGATGGAATGGCCGGCGGACAGCAGCACGTGGCCGCGGTGCTGCAGCAGGGCGTTCATGGGCACGACGAAGAAGCCGGCCAGGCCGCCGGTGACCAGCAGCAGCAGGTAGACGCTCCAGGGGGCATAGACCAGCGGCATCAGCAGCACCACCAGGCCCATGGCCGCGCCCACCGGCAGCACCGACAGCGCGCGGCGCAGCGGAATGCGGCCGGCCAGGATCGAGCCCACCACGGTGCCCAGCGCCGCCACGCCCATCAGGATGGAGGCCTTGTCCAGCTGGTAGCCCAGGTGGCTGCGGCCCCATTCGATGACGATCAGCTGCAGCGTGGCGCCGGCGCCCCAGAACAGGGTCGTGACGGCCAGCGAGATCTGGCCCAGCTTGTCGCGCCACAGCACGCAGACATAGCCCCAGAAGGTGCCCATGAGCCTGATCGGGTTCTTCTGCTGCGGCGGGTAGCGCACGTGCGTCTGCGGAATCATCAGGTTGCACAGGGCCGCCAGCAGGTAGACGAAGGCGATCACCAGGATGGCCGCCTCGGCTGGCGAATGCACCAGCTTGCCGATGAAGGAATGGTGCAGCAAGGCGTTGGACACGTGCGACGAGATCAGCAGGCCGCCCAGCACGGTGCCCAGGATGATGGACAACACCGTCAGGCCCTCGATCCAGCTGTTGCCCTTGACCAGCATGGACGGCGGCAGCATTTCGGTGACGATGCCGTACTTGGCCGGCGAGTAGGCGGCGGCGCCGATGCCGACCACGCCATAGGCCGCGCACACCAGATACGTCTGGTATTCCGGGGCGATGCCCAGGCTGGCGTACGAGAACATCAGCAGACAGCCGGCGACCTTCAGGGCATTGGTGCTGAACATCACCCGGCCCTTGGGGAAGGAGTCCGCGAAGGCGCCGACGAAGGCGGCCAGCACCACGTAGGCCAGGGCGAAGGTCCATTTCATCATGGGCGCCAGCCAGTCAGGCCCGTGCAGTTCCTGTATCAGGGCGATCGCCGCGATGAACAGCGCGTTGTCCGCCAATGACGAGAAGGCCTGCGCGGCCATGACCAGATAGAAACCACGTTTCAAGAATGTCCCCGATGCCTGGCCCGAGCCGGCCAGCCTGCTAGTTGAATAGTGTGCCGTTCCAAAAAGTGTCAGGGAGTATAGCCGGTGGCACAGTCCTGCCCGGCTCGGCGTTTGCCCGTGGTTTGACCGGATCGGGATGGCGCGCGCGTCACGCCTCTTGACGCTTGTTCACGTTCGGGGACAGACCGCCTGCGGTATCATACGGGCGATATGCGCGCCGGCCCTCCTGGGCCGGTTTGCAATCTGCGCGGCAGGTCCCGGTCTGTTAACGCCTTTCGTTCAACCCACCACCCGGTCCGTCATCGTACTGTGCGTCTTACTCAGCTAAAACTCGCCGGCTTCAAGTCCTTCGTCGATCCCACCGTGATCCCCGTGCCCAGCCAACTGGTGGGCGTGGTGGGCCCCAACGGTTGCGGCAAGTCGAACATCATCGACGCCGTGCGCTGGGTGCTGGGCGAGGCCAAGGCCTCGGAACTGCGTGGCGAGTCCATGCAGGACGTCATTTTCAACGGCTCGGGCAATCGTAAGCCGGCCGCGCGCGCGTCCGTGGAAATGGTGTTCGACAACAGCGAAGGGCGCGCCGCCGGCCAGTGGAGCACCTACGCCGAGATCGCGGTGCGCCGGGTGCTGACCCGCGACGGCACCAGCAGCTATTTCGTCAACAACCAGCAGGTCCGCCGCCGCGACATCCACGACATCTTCCTGGGCACCGGCCTGGGCGCTCGCGGCTACGCCATCATCGGCCAGGGCATGATCAACCGCCTGATCGAGGCGCGCCCCGAAGAACTGCGGGTGTTCCTGGAAGAGGCTGCCGGCGTGTCTCGCTATAAAGAGCGCCGCCGCGAAACCGAAAACCGCCTGTCCGACACGCGCGAGAACCTGACCCGGGTCGAGGACATCCTGCGCGAGCTGAACAGCCAGCTCGAAAAGCTGGAGGCGCAGGCCGAAGTCGCCACGCGCTACCGCGAGCTGCAGGCCGACGGCGAAAAAAAGCAGCATTCGCTGTGGTTCCTGAAGGAAACCGGCGCGCGCGAAGAACGCGCCCGCAAGGCCCAGGAAATGCTGCAGGCGCAGAACGAGCTGGAAGCCGCCATCGCCGGCCTGCGCGCCGGCGAGGCCGAGCTGGAATCGCGCCGCCAGGCGCACTATGCCGCCAGCGACGCGGTCCACTCCGCCCAGGGCCAGCTCTACGAAGCCAACGCCCAGGTCAGCCGCCTGGAGGCCGAGATCCGCCACGTGGTGGATTCGCGCAACCGCCTGCAGGCGCGCCGCGAGCAATTGCAGCAGCAGATCGCCGAGTGGAACACCCAGCGCGAGCACTGCACCGAACAGATCGCCCAGGCCGAGGATGACCTGGCCACCGGCGCTGCCCGCACCGAAGAGGCGCGCGCCGCCGCCGAGGACGCCCAGGCGTCGCTGCCCGACGTCGAGCAGCGCGTGCGCGAAGCCGCCGGCGGCCGAGACGAGATGCGCGCCGCGCTGGCGCGCGTCGAGCAGAACCTGGCCCTGGTGGCGCAGTCGCAGCGCGACGCCGACCGCCAGATGCAGGCGCTGGAACAGCGCCGTGAGCGCTTGCAGCAGGAATTGCGCGAGCTGCATAGTCCGGATCCGGCGCGCCTGGAACAGCTGGCCGGCGACCGCGCGGCAGGCGAGGACCAGCTCGAGGAAGCCCAGGGCCAGCTGGCCGAGCTGGAAGCCCGCGTGCCCGAGGCCGACGCCGAGCGCAGCCGCGCCCAGGGCGACGCGCAGACCGAAGTGCAGAGCCTGGCGCGCCTGGAGGCCCGCCTGTCCGCCCTGGTCAAGCTGCAGGAAGACGTGCAGAAGCAGGGCGCGCTGGAACCCTGGCTGGCCAAGCACGAGCTGGCCGGCTTGCAGCGCCTGTGGCAGAAGCTGCACGTCGAACCGGGCTGGGAAACCGCGCTGGAATCGGCCATGCGCGAACGCATGGCCTCGATGGAAGTGCGCAGCCTGGACTGGGCCCGCGCCTTCGCCGAAGACGCGCCGCCCGCGCGCCTGGCCTTCTATCAATTGCCGGTCGCGGCCCCCGCGCCGGCAGCGCCCGCCGGGCTGACGCCGCTGGCCAGCCTGCTGCGCATCACCGATCCCGACCTGCGCACGCTGCTCAACGAGTGGCTGGCAGGGGTCTATACCGCGCCAGATCTGGCCCAGGCGCTGACCATGCGCGCCACGCTGCCGGCCGGCGCCGCCTGCGTGGTCAAGGCCGGCCATCTGGTCGACGCGCACAGCGTGCGCTTCTACGCGCCCGACTCCGAACAGGCCGGCCTGCTGGCCCGCCAGCAGGAGATCGAGAACCTGCAGCGCGAAATCAAGGCGCAGCAGCTGATCGCCGACCAGGCCCGCGCCGCCGTGGCCCGCGCCGAGGTCGCCTGGCAGCAGGTGTCCCAATCGATCGCGCCGGCGCGCCAGCGCGTGGCCGAAGTCACGCGCCGCGTGCACGACATCCAGCTCGAGCATTCGCGCCTGCAGCAGCAGGCCGAGCAGTCCGGCGAGCGCGCCTCGCGCCTGCGCCAGGACCTGGAGGAAATCGCGGCCAACGAGGAAGACCTGCGCGCCACGCGCGAGGAAGCCGAGGCCCGCTTCGAAGCGCTGGACGAGGAACTGGCCGAGCATCAGTCGCGTTTCGCCGACGCCGAGATCGAAGGCGAGACCCTGGCCGCCCAGGCCGAGGCCGCTCGCGCCCGGCTGCGCGAACTGGAGCGCGCCGCGCAGGAGGCGGAATTCGCCGAACGCGGCATCCAGGTCCGCATCACCGACCTGCAGCGCAACCGCCAGCTGGCCGCCGATCAAAGCCAGCGCGCCAATGTCGAACTCGAACAGCTCCAGGCCGACCTGGCCGAGCTGGACGCCTCGGCCTCGCAGGCCGGCCTGCAAGACGCGCTGGAACTGCGCGCCGAGCGAGAGGACGCGCTGTCGCGCGCGCGCCAGGAAATGGACAATCTGGCGGCCCTGCTGCGCGGGGCCGACGAGGATCGCCTGACGCAGGAACGCCTGCTGGAGCCGCGCCGCGCCCGCATCACCGAACTGCAGCTGCAGGAGCAGGCCGCCCGCCTGGCCGAGGAACAATTCACCGAGCAGCTCAACGCCCGCGAGGTCGACCGCGAGGCGCTGGCTCAGGAGCTGGCCAACCAGCCCGACGAATGGCGCCGCGCCAGCTGGCTGCAATCGGAAGTCTCGCGCATCTCGCGCCAGATCGAGTCGCTGGGCTCGGTCAACCTGGCCGCGCTGGACGAGCTGAACGCCTCGCGCGAACGCAAGGGCTTCCTCGATTCGCAGCACCAGGACCTGATGACCGCCATCGAAACCCTGGAAGACGCGATCCGCAAGATCGACCGCGAAACCCGCGAACTGCTGCAAGAGACCTTCAATACCGTCAACGGCCATTTCGGCGAGCTGTTTCCCAAGCTCTTCGGCGGCGGCGAGGCCAAGCTCACCATGACCGGCGAGGAAATCCTGGACGCCGGCGTGCAGGTGATGGCGCAGCCCCCGGGCAAGCGCAACAGCACCATCCACCTGCTGTCGGGCGGCGAAAAGGCGCTGACGGCGACCGCGCTGGTGTTCGCGCTGTTCAAGCTCAACCCCGCGCCGTTCTGCCTGCTGGACGAGGTGGACGCGCCGCTGGACGACGCCAATACCGAACGCTACGCCAACCTGGTCAGCAACATGAGCGAGCAGACGCAGTTCCTGTTCATCTCGCACAACAAGATCGCAATGCAGATGGCCAAGCAATTGGTCGGCGTGACCATGCAAGAGCAGGGGGTTTCGCGTATTGTTGCGGTAGATATAGATTCGGCCGTGCAAATGGCCTCCGAAGCGGCATAAACCCAATATTCAGAAGGGCGCCGGCTGACGGCGCGGGATTTACACATGAGTGATTTGCAGATCGGGCTGATTGCCCTGGGCGTCTTGCTGATACTGCTGGTGCTGGGCTTCAACTGGTGGCAGGACCGCCGGGTCCGGCGCAAGATGCAAAGCCATTTCCCGACCAGCGAGCAGGATCCCCTGCTGGGCGCCGGGGCGGCTCCGGCTGTCGGCGCGCCGCGTCGCGAGCCGGGCATGGGCGGCGACGCGCCGCGCGCGCATCCCGAACAGCCCGTGCCGGTGGACGCCGGCAGCGACGCCGACGATGCCGAGGAGCCGGATCCCGCCTGCGAAGTCGTCATCGAGGTTCATTTCGCCGAACCGGCCCGTGGCGCCGATGTGCTGCCCTACCTGCAAAGCCTGCGCCATGTCGGCCGCAAGCCGATGCGTGTGTTCGCCACCACCGACCAGGGCCGCCACCGCGCCCGCATCCACGCAGGCGAGAGCTATGCCGCGATGTCGCTGGCCGTGCTGCTGGCCAACCGCAGCGGTCCGCTGACGGCCATTGAATGGTCGCAAGCCTGGGCGCGCGCCCAGGACCTGGCCGAGCGTTTCGAAGCCACCATCGAGGGTCCGGACCAGCAAGCCGTGCTGGAGCAGGCCGCCCGCCTGGACGACACTTGCGCCGCGCTGGACACCCAGGTCGGCCTGACGCTGCTGCTGGGCGGCGCGCAGCCCGCCGCCGAAGTGCTCAATGTGGCCCGCGACACTGGTTTCGTCGCCGACGGCAGCCGCCTGGCCTGGCCGTCGGACAACGGCGTGGCCCATTTCACGCTGTCGCGCGCCGACGGCGCCGCGTTCGACGCCGGCATGGGCGGCATCGAACGCCTGTACCTGCTGCTGGACGTGCCCTGCAGCCCGGCCGACAGCCGCGCCTTCGGCCGCATGGTCGAGGTCGGCCGCGAGCTGGCCGCGCGCCTGCGCGCCGAACTGGTCGATGACCAGGGCAAGCCGCTGGCCGATGGCTCCGAAACCGTGATCGACGAGCGCCTGCAGGTGCTGTTCGGCCAGTTGGAGCAGGCTGGCCTGCCCGCCGGCAGCGCGCGCGCGCAACGGGTCTTTGCATAATGAGCAGCCCCTCTGGCGGTGAAACCGCGGCACAGGCCGCGGCGCGTCTGCGCGCCGAGATCGAGCAGCACAACGTCCGGTACTACGTCTACGACGACCCTTCCATCTCGGACGCGGCATACGATGAACTGATGCGGGAGCTGCAGGCCCTGGAGGCCGCGCATCCCGATCTGGTCACGCCCGAGTCGCCGACCCAGCGTGTCGGCGCGGCGCCGGTCTCGGCCTTTGGCAGCGTCAGCCACGCCGTGCCCATGCTGTCGCTGGGCAATGCCTTCGAGGCCGAGGACGTGGAAGCCTTCGACCGCCGCGTGACCGATACGCTGCGCGGCGCGGGCCTCCTGGGCCCAGCCGAAGAAGCCGACTACTTCTGTGAACTCAAGCTCGACGGCCTGGCGATCAGCCTGCGCTACGAAGACGGCCGCCTGGTGCAGGCCGCCACGCGCGGCGACGGCCAGACCGGCGAGGACGTCACCTCCAATATCCGCACGATCAAGGCCATTCCGCTGCAGCTCAGCGGCCCCGCGCCCAAGGTGCTGGAAGTGCGCGGCGAAGTGCTGATGAACCGCGCCGATTTCGAAAAACTGAACCAGGCGCAGGCCAAGCGAGACGAAAAGATCTTCGTCAATCCGCGCAACGCCGCCGCCGGCAGCCTGCGCCAGCTCGACCCCCGCATCACCGCCAAGCGGCCGTTGCGCTTCTTCGCCTACAGCTGGGGCGAATTGCGCGGCATCCCGCAGGAGCAGGCCGGGCTGTTTGACGAGGAGGCTTCCGGCGCCGAGGCGCTGCCCGGCGATACCGGCAAGCTGCATGGCGCCATGCTGGACTGGCTGGGCTCGCTGGGCTTGCCCGTCAACGTGAAGTTCAATCAGCGCGTCCGCGGCGCACAGGGGCTGCTGGACTATTACGCCAAGGTGGGGGCGCTGCGTCCGTCGCTGCCCTATGACATCGACGGCGTGGTCTACAAGGTCGATTCGCTGGTGGCGCAAAAGCTGCTGGGTTTCGTGGCGCGTGCGCCGCGCTTCGCGCTGGCGCACAAGTTCCCGGCCGAAGAGGCCACCACGACCCTGCTTGACATCGAGGTGCAGGTGGGGCGCACCGGCGCCATCACGCCCGTCGCGCGGCTCAAGCCGGTGTTCGTGGGCGGCGTCACCGTCACCAACGCGACGCTGCACAACGAAGACGAAATCCGGCGCAAGGATGTACGCATCGGCGACACGGTGATCGTGCGCCGCGCCGGCGACGTGATTCCCGAGGTGGTCGGCGCGGTGCTGGAAAAACGCCCCGCCGACGCGCGTGAGTTCGTCATGCCCACCGCCTGTCCGGTCTGCGGCTCGGCCATCGAGCGGCTGGAGGACGAGACCATCGCCCGTTGCACCGGCGGCCTGTTCTGCGGCGCGCAGCGCAAGCAGACGCTGTGGCACGCCGCCAGCCGCAAGGCGCTGGATATCGAAGGGCTGGGCGAAAAACTGGTGGACCAGCTGGTCGACAGTGGCCGCGTGAAGTCGCTGGCCGATCTGTACAGCCTGCGGCCGCTCGAACTGGTGGGCCTGGACCGCATGGGCCAGAAGTCGGCCGACAACCTGGTCGAGGCCATCGACAAGGCCCGCGCGCCGGCGCTGGGACGCCTGCTGTTCGCGCTGGGCATCCGCCATGTCGGCGAGACCACCGCGCGCGACGTGGCGCGCCACTTCGGCAGCATCGAGGCCATCATGGACGCCGACGAGGACGCGCTGTCGTCCGTGCCGGACGTGGGGCCGGTGGTGGCGGGCTCCATCCGCCGCTTCTTCGCCGAACAGCACAACCGCGACGTCATCGAACAGCTCAAGGCGCAGGGCGTGCATCCGGTGGCCGAGGCCGTGCCCGAAGACACCACGCTGGCCGGCAAGACCTTCGTGCTGACCGGCACGCTGCCCAACTGGACGCGCGAGGAAGCCTCGATGCGCATCCAGGCGGCGGGCGGCAAGGTCAGCGGCTCGGTTTCCAAGAAGACCGCCTATCTGGTGGCGGGCGAAGAGGCCGGCAGCAAGCTGGCCAAGGCGCAGGAACTGGGCGTCACCGTGCTGGACGAGGATGCGCTGAAGGCGCTGCTGGGCCTGGACGGCTGAGCACGCCGGCGGGGTCAGATGCTGCTGCGCGGCATCGAGTCGAGTATCGTTGCCGCCGCGCGTTGCAGCGCGGGCAGGTGCTGGCGCCGCAGCTCATCGGGCGAGCGGGCGCCCAGCACCATGCTGACGCTCAGGCCCGCCACCACCTTGCCTTCATGGTTGCGCAGCGGCACGGCCACGCCGGCAAAACCATCCACCAGCTCGCTGACCGAAATGCTGTAGCCGTCGCTGCGCACCTGGCGGATCAGCTTGCGCAGCGCCGTCTTCGAGACCGTGGTGTAGGGCGTGAGGCGCTTGAGTTCGGCGTTCTCCAGATACTGGTCAAGCGCCTCGTCGTCCAGCGTCGACAGCAGCGCACGTCCCAGCGAGTGGGCGTAGGCGGGCAGGCGGCTGCCGATCGTCAGGTCCAGCTTGAGCAGCTTGGGCGCTTCCTCGCGCGCCAGGAACACAACGTGCTCGCGGTCCAGCACGCCCAGCGAACAGGTTTCACCCAAGGCGCGCGCCACATCCTGCATCACCGGCCGCACCAGCCTGGGCAGGCTCAGCGACGCGAAATAGGCATATCCCAGGTCCATGACCTTGGGGGTGGGCGAGAACTGCCTGCCGTCCTGCCGTACATATCCCAGCTTTTCCAGCGTCAGCAGGATGCGGCGCGAAGCCGCGCGCGTGACGTCCAGCTGCTCGGCGGCTTCCTGCACCGTCACGCTGGCCACGCCTGTGGCGTAGATGCGCAACAGCTGCAGGCCATTGGCCAGGCTGTCGAGAAACTCTTCTTTCTTTTCGCTGGTTTCCGGCAAGGTCGAATCCATGGGTTCACGATGGTGTTCTGCAATGCCTGCGATTGTAGTTTGACATCCGGCGCTTTCTCCATAAAATGATGTTTAGCGAACAAATGTTCGCCAAAAGATGTCCGGTCTCAACCATGACACGGACACGCATCCAAGGAGGAAGGCCATGTGCAGCAGATTCATCCGCGCCCCCGGCGCG